>NZ_VMLG01000009.1:0-36306 GCF_013276565.1 Streptococcus sp. 53 | reverse complement strand
GCTCAAAGCACTGCTTTGAGGTTGTAGATAGAACTGACGAAATCAGTAACCATACCTACGGCAAGGCGAAGCTGACGTGGTTTGAGAGATTTTCGAAGAGTATTAGCGAATATCCAAGTAATCCAAGACTAACTCACAGAACATCATGTTAGCCCAAGAGAACCATTCACGAGAGTAGAGAGTTGGGTCATCCACGTGGAAGCTTTCATGCATGACACCTGTCCCCCCATCGCAAGCAACCAGCTGATCCAGCAAGAATTTCTTCTCTGCTTTATCTGTCGTTGTCAAGCCTTGGATAGACAGGGCGATTGGCCAGATATAGCGATAGAAGGTATGAGAACTTCCGAGGCCGCTAGCGTATTCTCCTTGGTAGAAGTATGGATTTTCAGGGCTCAGAATGGTACGACGAGTTGCTTGATAGACTTCGTCGTCAATATCGCAGTAGCCCAGATAAGGTGCAGCCAACAAACTTGGTACATTTGGATCATCCATAATACTAGCATTTCCTAGACCATCCACTTCAAAGGCATAGATTTTCTCGCCCTTGCTATTGCTTGTGTAGGCGTAATTTTCAATTCCTTCTTGGATTTCAGCCTGAAGACGCTTAGCGTCTGTGATAACACTCTGGCTATCAGCTAGATTCAATTCTGCAAAGATTTCTTGGACATACCCCAAAACAACAACTGCAAACATATTGGACGGAATCAAGTAACTATACTGACAGCAATCATCACTCGGACGAAAGGCTGACCAAGTCATACCTGTCACTGCAAAATCAGGGCCAAAGCCATCATTTACCAAGGTATCTTCCTTGCGGTCCGTATCTCGGACAAAACGATAAGGAGAGTTCTTATGATCTTGTTCTACCGTCCACAGATGAAGAATTTCCTTAGTCGCTGCGACAAAAGTCTCATCAAACTGGCTAGTCTCGCCAGTCTCTTTCCAGAGAAGATAAGCCAACTGCAAAGGATAGCAAAGTGAGTCCACCTCATACTTGCGTTCCCAAATCCAGCCATTAAGGTCTGTGTGATCAGTCTCGTGGTGCCCCTTCCAGTTTTCCTCAATGTTAAAAGAGTTGGCATAAGGATCCTTGAGAATCAGGGTCATCTGACGTTTGACCAAACCTGCAATGGTCTGACGCAGGAGGGGATCTCTTTTAGCCACATGCAGGTAGGGTCTGAGTTGAGCTGTCGAATCTCGAAGCCACATAGCAGGAATATCCCCAGTCAAGACAAAGGTTGAACCGTCTTCTAAAATCTCGACCGTATTGTCCAAGGTGTCGGTGTAGCAACGCTCGAAAACATCCACCCATTCTGGATGGTCCTTAGCCCGCTCTGCCACTTCATCTAGCCATTCTCTAACAATTTCTTTTGAATAAATCATCGTGCAGTATCCTCTTTCAAACAAGTTTCATTTTCAGTATATAGCTTTTGAGACAGAAAATACATACACAAATGATAGTCATTTTTCTACAAAATTGCTTTCTTTTGAACCCCATATCTAAAGGCCCTCTTTTTCTGATATAATGTAGAAAAACATCTAAAGGAAAGACTATGAAACCATTACTTGAAAGCATCGATACCCGCTTTGGAACTGCCAGCAAGCATGCCTTTTCTCGGGGAAATACCCTGCCATACACAGGCGTGCCTTTTGGGATGAATTACTTTGTGCCCCAGACCAGTGACCAGGAGGGCTCTTGGTTTTTCGATCCGCATCTGCCTATCTTTCAGGGGATTCGACTAACCCACCAGCCTAGTCCTTGGATTGGAGACTACTCTTGGCTCCTTCTGACACCTGTCACAGGCCAACTGGGTGGAGACAGCCTCTTCCATCGTCAGTCTTCCTACGATATGGATAAGGCCTCTTTCCAACCCCATTATCTGAAGATTTTCTCCCTGCGCTATCAGATTGAAACCCAGCTCACACCGACTTGCTACGGCGCTTCTATTCGTTTGAAGCAAAAGCAAGGCAAAGCCCTCTCCCTCTATCTTCACGCAGCAGATGAACTGACCGTGGAGCAAGTAGATAAGCGAACTCTTGCCCTGCGACAAGAAGGTAAAACTGAAACCAACAAAAATCCACTAACTATGTTCACTGCCCTGCAAATGAATACGGATATCCTTGCTATCAGTCAAGAAGGTGGAGACTGGCGAATCAACCTGGCAGATAGTCATGCTGAAATTCAGCTAGCGACTTCTTTCATCTCTCACTCTCAGGCACTGCTTAATCTACCTCAAGAAGATTTTGATAACTGTAAAACAAATGCCCAAGCGGATTGGGAAAATCTCCTCCATAATTTTGATATTATAGAGACAGGAGAGGCTGACCGAACCTTCTTTGATCACTGCCTTTACAGACTCTTCCTCTTCCCACAGACTTTTTATGAGATTGATGAATCAGGGCAAGCCATCCACATGGATCTGTCTACTGGCACTATCAAGCCTGGTGTTCTCTTCAGCAACAATGGTTTCTGGGATACCTTCCGTACCACCTTCCCCCTCTTTGCCCTTATCATACCGGAGCACTATCACCGCTTTTTAGAAGGTTTCCTCAATAGCTACCGCGATACTGGTTTCCTTCCAAAATGGTTGGCTCCAGATGAACATGGCATGATGCCAGGTACACTTTTAGACGGCATTATCGCAGATAGCGCCTGCAAGGACATGGCTCCTGACCTAGAAGAAGAACTCCTCCAAGCCATGCTTGAAACAGCCAGCAAGTCCGACCCTCTCGGCATCAATGGCCGTCACGGACTAGCCCAATACCAAGAACTAGGCTACCTCTCTACCGACCACCACGAAAGCGTCAGCCACACTCTTGACTATGCCTATAGCGACTTTTGTATCGCCAGCTGTGCCGAAAAACTTGGTCAGAATGACATCGCGGAAACTTATAGAACTGCGTCACAAAATTACCGCCATCTATTTGATGCTGAGACAGGTTACATGCGAGCGCGAGACAATCAAGGAAACTTCCGTCCTGACTTCTCTCCCTATAGTTGGGGACGAGACTACGCTGAATGCTCTGCCATCCAAGCGACTTTAGGCGTCCTCCAAGACATCCCAGACTTAATCCAACTTATGGGTGGAAAAGAAACCTTCAGCAACTATCTTTTGAAAGCCTGTCAAGATGCTCCCCTCTTTGAGACAACAGGCTATGGTTACGAAATTCACGAAATGAGCGAAATGGCTACTGCTCCTTTTGGACAACTCGCCATTTCTAACCAACCGAGTTTCCACATTCCTTATCTCTTCCGCTACAGCGATTACCCTGACTACACTGCCCTTCTCATCAAGACTCTACGTCAAAAAGCTTTTCACCCAAGTTGGGAAGCCTATCCTGGTGATGAAGACAATGGCAGTCTCTCGGCCTGGTACATCTGGTCGGCTCTCGGATTTTATCCAACCTGTCCAGGCAAGCCCAGCTATGATCTCGGAATCCCTCTCTTTGACCACCTCCGTATTTATCTAGCTAAAGAAGATAAATGGTTGGATGTCCATACTAAACAAAACCACAGCCATTTTAACTTTGTCAAAGAATATCGACTAGATAATACCTCTATAACTAGCATTCAACATCAAGACCTCTTAAAAGCTGAACAGCTAACCTTTACACTTAGCTGGTTGCCAAGTCAGCCGTCCACTTCCTGAAATACAAAAATCTCCTAGCAGACTTTCCTGCTAGGAGATTTTCTTATGAGAGGTACTTGTTTAATACTCAATGAAAATCAAAGAGCAAACTAGGAAGCTAACCGTAGACTGTACTTGAGTACGGCAAGGCGAAGCTAACGCGGTTTGAATTTGATTTTCGAAGAGTTTAAGCTTTGAAAATCGGATTTATTACCTGATAATTATCAAACAATCTACCAATTAAGCTTCTTCGTCTTCTTTACGACGACGGCCTGCAAGACCAAGACCAAGTAATGCACTTGCGGCAGCTGCTACCATAGCTACAGTAGAATCTGCTGTACCTGTATTTGGCAATTCTTTAGCTGCTTTACGCGCGTTTGTTGCTGCTTGGTTGGTATTTGCTGCTTGAGCAGTAGCTGGAGCTACATCTGATGTTTGAGCAGCTTGGTCCTTAGCTGGGCTTGTAGGGTCAGTTGATGGAGCAACTTTCGCCATAAAGTCTTCGATACGTTTAACCATTGCATCCACTTCTGCTTGAGTTGCGTCTGCATTAGCAAATACTTTCTTAGCGTCTGCTAATAAGTCATTCGCTTCTTTTGCAGTTTCCGCATCAAGCTTAGCCGATTCTTTAATGATCAATTCATCTAATTGATGGATAGCACCTTCTAACTTAGCTTTATCCACTTTTGCAACAGTGTTAGTAGCTCCGTTATTACCTCCACCATTTGATGGTACATATGGACGTTGTTTGAATGCGTCATCTCTTGAAATAGCTAATACTTTACCTTCTTTGGTTACAATCGTTACATTTCCTTCTTCGTCAATGTTAACCACTAAATCAGTCTTACCATCTTTAGTAACTTTCATATTACCATCTTTATCGATTGTAATTGTTACGTTAGAATCTTTTGAAGTATAAACTGTATTTCCTTGTGCATCTGTTTCTTTCAAGAAGGCATCAAGATCAAATTCTTCTACATTAGTGATAGCACCTAGAACTTTGAATTGGAATTTCGCTTTTTCTTCTGGAGTAATATTAGCAAGGTTTGCTACCGTTACTTTACTCAAGTCGAAATCAAGATTATTACCACCGTTTTTAGCTTTCGCTTCTTCTGCATTCTTCACTAGTTGTTCTTTAGAAATTGTTGCTGTCGAACCGTCTGGTAATGTTACTGTTGCGTTTCCTTGGTCGTCCACTACAACTTCAGCACCTGGATTTACTGCTTTAACTTTAGCAACAATTGCTTCTTTCTCATCTTTTGTTAATGAGTCTGGATTTGCTACTACAGTCTTATCGGCTGGTTTAACGATGTCGTTTCCTGCGTTTGGTTTAGCTGCGTCTGATGCTGATTTAGTTAAGTCTGATGCTGGGATTACAACTGGTTTTCCATCTTTAGGTGTAACTGTTGCATTTCCTTGGTCGTCTACTACTACAGTCGCATCTGGATTTACTGCTTTAACTTTAGCAACAATTGCTTCTTTCTCATCTTTTGTTAATGAGTCTGGATTTGCTACTACAGTCTTATCTGCTGGTTTAACTACGTCGTTTCCTGCGTTTGGCTCTTTAGCTGAATCTGCTGTCTTAGTTAAGTCTGATGCTGGAATGACTGCTACTTTACCATCTTTAGTTGTTACTGTTGCGTTTCCTTGGTCGTCTACTACTACAGTTGCTCCTGGATTTACAGCTTTAACTTTGTCTTCGATTGCTTTCTTAGATGCTTCTAAGTCATTTGGATCCAAGACTGTCTTATCTGCTGGTGTGTTGACATCGTTTCCTGCGTTTGGCTTAGCGGCTTCTGCTGCTGTTTTCACCAAATCTTTCGCTGGGATAACCACTGTCTTACCATCTTTAGTTGTTACAGTTGCATTTCCTTGGTCATCAACAACTACAGTTTTAGCTTCTGGATTTACTTCTGCTACTTTAGCTATGATTGCATCTTGCTCGTCTTTTGTTAATGATTCTGGGTCTTCTACAACTGTCTTGTCAGCTGGTTTAACTACGTCGTTACCTGCGTTTGGTTCTTTAGCTGAATCTGCTGTCTTAGTTAATGCCGCCGCTGGAATGACCGCTGTCTTACCATTTACTGTTACTGTTGCGTTTCCTTTGTCATCTACTGCTACAGTTGCACCCGGGTTAACTTCTGCTACTTTAGCTGCGATTGCTTTTTTCTCATCTTCCGTTAATGGTTTAGTAGAATCAACCGCTACTTTATCAGCTGGTGTATTGACATTGTTTCCTGCATTTGGTTTAGCTGCTTCTTCTGCTGTTTTCACTAAATCAGTAGCTGGAATTGTTGCAACTTCTCCATCTTTAGTTGTTACCGTTGCATTTCCTTTATCGTCAAATGCCACCTTAGCTTCTGGATTTACTACTTTGATTGCTTCTGTAATCTTAGCTTTATCTTCGTCTGATAAATGATCTGGATCGCTTACAACTACTTTGTCAGCTGGTGTGTTAACTTTGTTTCCTGCATTTGGTTGTTTAGCTTCTTCTTGACTTGTTACTAAATCTGCCGCTGGAATTGTTGCTGTAGCTGTATTACCATCTTTATCTTCTATAGTTACCGTTGCATTTCCTTTATCATCTACGAAGATCGCTTTTGCATCTGGATTTACTTCTTTAATCTTAGCTTCAATCGCTTTTTTCTCTTCTGGAGATAATGGTTTAGTTGGATCAGCTACTACTACTTTATCAGCTGGTTTGTTAATGTTGTTTCCAGCTTTTGCATTTTTAGCTTCTTCTGGAGTTTTCACTAAATCTTTTGCTGGAATTACAAAGCTTCTACCATCTTCTGTAGTTATCGTTGCATTTCCATTGTCATCAACAACAACCGTTGAACCTGGGTTCACTTCCTCAACAGCTTTCTTAATAGCCTCTTTATCCACATTAGCTGGATCTGTTACTAACACTTTATCAACAGGTTTCTTAATTAAATCTTGTTTCTCAGGTTTTAATAGATCTGCTTTTGGTTTCGCTAAAGCTTCTACAGGAATTGTTGCGATGTCTCCATTTGCATTCTTAACAGTCGCATTTCCTTTTGTGTCAAATACTACTGTTGCTCCTGGGTTAACTTCTAAGATGTTTTTCTCAATTTCTTGAATATCTTCCGCTGTCAATTTATCTCTGTCTTTGACTAAGACTCTGTCTGCTGGTGAATTGATTTTATTTCCTGCATTCACTTTAGCTTTATCAGCATCAGTCTTCGTTAAATCTTTCACTGGAATTGTTGCAGTTTTACCTTCTGGTGTTGTTACTGTCGCATTTCCATTTTCATCTACGAATACTGTTGAACCTGGATTTACTCGTTGAACCTTAGCAGCGATTTTAGCTTTAACATCATCCGTGATTTGTCCATCTTTAACAAATACGCCGTCTGCTGGTTTGTTAATAACGTTACCTGCTTTTGGATCGCTTAATACTTCATCATCAGTTTTCACTAAATCATCCGCTGCGATTACAGCTGTCTTACCATCTTTAGTTGTTACTGTCGCATTTCCTTTTTCATCAACTACTACAGTTGCTCCTGGGTTAACTTCTGCAACTTTAGCTTTAATAGCTTTACGGTCTTCATCAGTTAATGCATCTTTATCAGCAACTACTGTTTGATCGATAGGTTTCTTAACCGCATCTTGTTTCGCTGCATTTTCCAAGTCTTCTTTAGCATTTGATTTCACTAAATCACTTACAGGGATTGTCGCTGTCGCTCTAGTACCGTCTTCATTTGGTACTGTTACTGTTGCGTTTCCTGCTTCGTCGAATACAACTTTAGTCCCTTCAGGGTTTACCGCTTGAATCGCTGCAGTAATCTTAGCTTTTTCAGCATCAGTTAATTCAGCTGGATTTGCTACTACTGTTCTTTCAGCTGGAGTATTTACTTTGTTTCCTGCTGATGGAGTTTCTTTAGCTGCTGGATCTTTCAATAAGTCTTCAACTGGGATTGTTGCTGTCTTACCGTCTGGTGTTGTGACTGTTGCGTTTCCTTTGTCGTCAACGAATACAGTAGCACCTGGGTTTACTGCTTCAACCGCTTTTTGGATTTTAGCTTTAACTTCATCTTTCTTATCACCAGTTAAGTCTGCCGCCGCTGCCGCTACTTTATCAGCTGGTTTGTTGATGTTGTTTCCTGCGTTTGCACCATCAACTTCTTGTGGAGATTTCACTAAGTCTTCTTTGGCGATTACTACAGTTTTACCGTCTGGTGTTGTGACTGTTGCATTTCCTTCGTCATCAACTACGATAGTTGTCTTCGGATCTCTATTTACCTTAGCGATTTCTTTCTTGATAGCTTCTTTTTCTGCTGGAGTTAATTTACCTGCTTTCTTAACAAGTGTTTTATCTGCTGGTTTGTTAACTTCATCTTGCTTGTCTGGCTTCCTTAAGTCAGCTGCATCTTTTGCTAAATCAGATGCTGGAATTGTTGCCACAGCTCCATCTTTCGTTGTTACTGTTGCGTTTCCTTGGTCGTCAAATGCAACTGTTGCACCTGGGTTAACTTTAAGGATTTCTGCTCTAATCTTATCTTCATCAGCCTTGATATTAGCAGGATCTGTTACAACCACTTTCGTTGCTGGAGTGTTTACTTTGTTTCCTGCATTTGGTTGAGTTGTATCTTTGATAAGATCTTCAACAGGGATTGTCGCTGTTTTACCATCTGGAGTTGTTACAGTCGCATTTCCTTGGTCGTCTACGAATACTTTTGAACCTTCTGGGTTCACTGCTTCTACAGCCGCTTTGATTTTAGCTTTAACGTCTGCTTTCTTCGCATCATCAGCTAAATCAGCTTTTGTTGCTGCTACTTTATCGGCTGGTTTGTTGACGTTGTTTCCTGCTTTAGTATCTTTAGCTTCTTCTGGAGATTTCACTAAGTCAGTTACTGGAATTGTTGCTGTTTGTCCGTCTGGTGTAACTACAGTTGCGTTTCCTTTGTCGTCTACTACTACTGTTGCACCTGGGTTTACTGCTTGAACTTTAGCCTTGATTGCTGCGATATTTTCAGGAGTTAAGGCATCTTTATCAGCAACTACTTTGTCTGCTGGTTTGTTGATGTTGTTTCCTGCTTTAGCAGTTTCTTTATCAGCTTCTTTCTTCACTAAGTCAGCTTTTGGAATAACGACAGTTTTACCTGCTGGTGTTGTTACTGTTGCATTTCCTTTGTCATCAACTACTACAGTAGAATCTGGATTTACTGCTTCTACAGCTGCTTTAATAGCATCTTTAGCTTCTGTTGGTAAATCTTTATCAGCTGCTACTAGTGCTGGATCAACTACTACTTTATCTGCTGGTTTGTTTACAGCATCTTGTTTCGTTGGGTCAGCTAAGTCAGCTTTAGCTTTTACTAAATCGCTCGCTGGGATTGTTGCCACAGCTCCGTCTTTCGTTGTTACTGTTGCATTTCCTTTTTCATCTACAACAACTGTTGCACCTGGGTTTACTGCTTGAATTTTAGCTTTAATAGCGTCTGTAACTTCTTGTGGTAATGGTGCAGCTGGATTTTCCACCACTACTCTATCAGCTGGAGTGTTTACTTGGTTTCCACCAGTTACATTGTCTTTATCAGCATCTGATTTGACTAAATCTGCCACTGGAATTGTCGCAGTTTTACCATCTTTAGTTGTTACAGTCGCATTTCCGTTGTCATCCACTACTACTGTAGCATCTGGGTTCACTGCTTCAACTGCTGCTTTAATTCTAGCAAGTTCAGGGTCTGTTAATTGCTTACTGTTATCAACACGTACTCTGTCAGCTGGGTTGTTGATGTTGTTACCAGCTTTGGCAGTTGATGTTTCATTAGGTTTTTTAATTAAATCATCTGCGTCAATAACTGCTGTTTTACCTGCTGGTGTTGTTACAACTGCATTTCCTTGGTCGTCAACTACTACAACTGCACCTGGGTTTACGGCTTCTACTTTCGCCTTAATCACGTCTTTTACTTTAGTACGTTCTTCTGGGCTTAATGCTGCAATATCTTCTACAACTGTTTGAGCATTCGGTTTATTGATATCATCGCCACCGTTTGCTTTCTTAGCATCTTCTTCTGTCTTGAATAAGTCACCTGCTGGAATTGTCGCAATTGTTCCGTCTTTAAGAACTACTGTTGCATTTCCTTCAGCGTCATATTTAACAGCTTTAACTTTTTCGTCGCCACCATTTAATTTTTTCAGTTTTTCAGTTACTTCAGCTTGTGCTGCCGGGTCTGTCGCTAGTCCAACTTTTTTATCTGCTGGCTTACGAACACCTGCATTACCTGAATCAGGATTTGCTGCATCAGCTAAAGTACGCACCAATTCTTTGGCTGTAAATCCTGCTGTATTTCCTTCTGGTGTTGAAACCGTTACGGTACCATTATCATCAATTGTCACAACAGCATTAGGGTTTACTTCACGAACAGCCTTTTTGATGTTTTCTTTATCTGCATCTGTCAAACTTTCAGGATTTTCAACAATCACTTTATCCGTTGGACGGTTGATGTTGTTACCACCACCTGCAGTATCTAAAGCATTTACATCTTTTGTTAGGTCTGTTTGTTTTAATGTTTCAGGTGCTTGCTTCCCTGGTAAGGTTACTTCAGCACTTCCATCAGCCTTAACAACGACTGTAGTCCCTGGAGGGTTTACCGCTTCAATCGCTTTTTTAAGTTTTTCCTGTTCTTCATCGTCTAAAGCTGTTGGATTTTTAGCAATTACCTTGTTCGCTGGTAAACGAGCAGAGTTGATGGCTTTAATCGCTGCTTCTGCTGATTTCTTAGCGTTATCAACATCGGCATTTTTCTTAGCACCATCGATTGCCTCTTCCGAAGCTTTCTTAACAGCATCTACCTCAGCTTGAAGTTTTGCTCTAGCTTCTTCAGACAAGGCTGTGTCTTGAGCAATCTCTTGCTTTTTAGCAGCGGCTGTAGTTTCTACCGCTGTTTTAGCTTCTGGTTTTTTAGCAGCAGGTTTGGTAACACCCTCTACCTGTGTTTTCCCAGTGTCGCCTGCTGTATCGATTTCACCTTGCTCTTGTGTAGCTGCTTTAGGCGTTTCTGCATTATCATTTTTAGCCTTAATTTCAGCTTTCTTAGCATCAGCAAATTTTTTAGCTTCTGCCTTTGCTTCTGCCTTTTCTTCCTCTGTTAGGTCAGTGCGGGCATCCATTTCTGCTTCTTTAGCTTTTAAGGCTTCATCGATTTTGTCTAATGCTGCTTGTTTACCGATTGGGTTGATTTTAGCAACTTCTTTGGTTCCTTCAGCTTGTTTTTCATTTACAGTAGTTTGAGCTGCTGTTGCCGCAGCTGCTGTTTCTGCTGTTGCTGGTTGTTTTTCGATTTCAGCAAGGGCTGCTGCTGCCTTGTCTTCAGCATCTTTTTTAGCTTTTTCCTTCTCGGCTTGTGTTAAGCTATCATTGTTCTCAATAGCCTCCTTCTTAGCTTCCAAAGTCTTAGCGATTTCTTCTTTAGCTTTTTCTTTACCGATTGGATTTACTTTCGCTACAGCACCAGTACCTTCTTCTTTACCTGCAGTTACATCTGTTGCATTTGTAGCATCAGCGATTTTTTCTAATGCCGCTTGTTTATCTTCATTAACTTTAGCCTTAGCTTTTTCTTTTTCAGCTGGAGATAAGTTACCATTATCTTCGATAGCTTGAATTTTATTATCAGCTTCAGTTGTTACTGCGTCGATTGCTGGTTGTTTATCTAATTTCACAACTTTATCGACAGGAATGGTGTCTTTAGAACCATCTTTATATGTTACTACTAAGTTTTCACCGTCTTGAACAAGGTCTTTTACAACCTTCTTAGCATTTTCTGCTTCGACTGCTTTTCCTTTTTTAGCTTCTAAGTTCTTATCTTCATTTTTCTTAGAGTATTCTAATGGAAGACTTTCTTTAAGCTTAGCCAATTCAGCTTCTGGAATATGAGCGATATCTGTTACCACTGTCTTATCAGCATCAGCTAGTTCTCTAATGTCATATTTTGCTGTTTGAGCTTTTAGTTTGATAGTGAATGAACCTGGGTCAGTTGCATATGAAGAACCTTTAGCAACATTATGGATTTCTTTACCATCTGTATCTGTCGCAGTTGCATAACGAGTTACAATTTTAAGTTCTTGATTTGCTTCTTTAGGGAATTTGCTCTCGGCAATTCCAGAGTTATCTTTTGAAATATTACCTTTAATTTTTACAATAGCAGGTTTTTCTGCTGTTGCTACCGTTTCAGTAGAAATTTTTTCAACTGTTGTATTGTACTCATTATCTAAAACATCAGGATTAGATTCATCTTTAGCTGGCGAATCCTGATTCCCACCACGTTTAATTGTCGCAGATGCTATTTTCCCTGAATCATCTGTAAATTTAATAGGAATTTCAAAATCTTCGTTCGCATACACGTAAACATCTTTTTTACCGTCTACAGAATAAGGGATTTTCACTTCTGGAGCATTGTTCGTACGTGCAAAATCAGTCAATGGTCTAGTGTCTGTTGAACCATCTTTATAGGTTACAACTAGATTGTTATCAACTTTTTTAATGCTTGTGATACGGTCTGCTTGATTTTCTACAGCTTGACCTTTTTTATCAGCTAGACGAGCATCGATGTTATTTTTAGAGTATTCAATCTTAATCTTATCTTTGATTTTATTAAATTCTGCTTCACTCACATCTGACGCGTCATCCACTGCTACTTTATCAGCTTCTGCTGGTGTTTGAATGTCGTATTTTTGAGTTTGAGGTTTCAATACAACTTCAAATGCTCCTGGGTCTGTTTGGAACGAATTACCTCGAGCAGTATTTTTAATTATTGCATTATCTAAGTCAGCCGCTGTTGCATATCGCTTACCTAACACTAAACCTTTAGTTCTGGCTGTTTCTAATTGTTTATTTGTTAGCTTACCTCCAGGCATTCCTGAATAACTAATAATTGCCGGTGAATCTTCTGTTGCTGTTGTTTCAGCATCGATAAAGTTCGCAGTGTATCCCCACTCAACATCTACTTTATTTTCTTCACCTTCTACTTTATTAAATGCATTATTCTCGCCTTGAACTACTGCAGCACTCTTGATCTTACCTGAGTCATCTTTGAATTTAATATCAAATGAATTTTCTTCTCCTCCATAAACATAAACCTGCTTTGTTGCAGCATCAGAGAATGGAATTTCGACTGTTGGTGCGTTATTGGTACGTGCCACATCAGAAATTGAAGCTGTGTCTGTTGAATCATCGTTATAGGTTACAGTGATAGTTTGTCCATTTACTTCAATACTTTTCACTACAGAAGCTTGATTATCTAAATCTTGACCTTTTTTAGATTCTAGTCTAGCATCTTGGCTAGTTGTAGAATATCCAATCTTGATTTGATCTTTAATTTTTTGAATATCAGTTTCTGTTAGGTTGTTAATATCTGAAACACCAATTTTATTCGCATTGTTTTCTGGTTGCTGGATGCTGTATTTGTACGTTTGAGATTTAACAACCATTTTGAAGTAACCATCGTGAAATGATTTTGTTCCACCTGATATCTTATCTCCATCTTCATCAACAATATGCAAATATCTTTCTCCTAATACTGCATTTTGATTTTCTTGTTTTGTGTAAGTTCTCAGTTTTTTAAACTCATCATTCGGTTTCCCTGTTACACGTACTGTTACTGGTCCTATTGTTGGACTTGTAATTGAACTATACGACCAACCAAAAGCATCTGTTTCTTCTGGCTTAATTGGCGAATGTATATCTCTTTTATCTAAATATTGACCACTTCCACCTTTAACTGTCACTTCTTTTAGTTTTTTCCCAGTTGTTGAATTTACAGAAATCTCAATGTCTGTATCTTCTTCGTTATAAGCATAGACTTCTTTTGTCTTATCATTAGAAAATTCTATAGTATAACTTAAATTCCCTGAAGTTACCGTTGTAGGTGCATGAGTTGTAGCTGTCGCTTCTGTACGGAAAGCATTCTCTTTATCAATCTCTTTCCCATTACGTGAATCATGAGATCCAGAGTTTTCGATTGCGTTAGATTCTGAGTTTTTCTCAGTGTTTTCTGCTTTTTTACCTACAGTTGTTTGTCCGTTAGTAGTGTCTACTTTCGGAGCGTCTTTTGAATCTTTTGGTTTGTTTTTTAATTTTGAGCTTACTGTAGTGACAAGGTTTCTGTAAGCTACGTTCAATTCATCTTGAGTAGTTGCAGAAGCGAGTGTAGACTCAGCAGAAGCCAATTCACCATTCAAAAGAGCAAGGCTTTCCTCTGTTTTATTAGCATACGTACCTGCAGAAAGTTTTGATTTAACTTCTGAAATGTAGTTTTCAAGTTGCTTTTTGTCCAAAGCTGGAGTTGTTACTTCTGCTGCAGCTGGTTTTGTTGGTTCTTCTACAACTGGTTGTGCTGCTGGAACGCTTTCTGCTGGAGTTGATGGGGCATCAAGGGCTGGCGCTAGAGCTTCTACATCTGGTGTATCTTGTTTACTTAGCTCATTAGCTGATACAGCTCCATTTCCCAAGAACATGAACAGGGCAGCAACTGCTACGCTGGCTGCTCCAAAACTATATTTACGGATTGAGTAACGTGTGACCTTTTCACGGTGCAAGCGTTCAACACGACTCATAGGCGATTTCTTCTCCACTTATTGTGTTCTCCTTAAAAATATTTTTTTATCTCCATATCTACATGCAAAGATTCCTCGCCATGGACGAGGTTTTGCATATGATACTTTACTTCTTCATTGTACATGATAAGTGATATATATGTAAACTAAATGCTCATCAAATTTACTAAAAAAAAAAAAACATTTTCAGACAATTTTCACAATTTGTTCGTTTTTATAACCAAAATTATGAATTTTTTAACTTTAAAATCAGGAAAATATTTTGGTTTTCTGCATGTTGTTATATTGTGTTAAAAACCGAAATTCGGAAATGAATTTGGATAAAATCTTTTTATTTTGAAAAGAAGATAACTTTGATACCTAAAAGGAACTATTCTATTATTTTTAAACAAAACATTCGTAAAATAAATATACAAAAATTTTTAGGTTTTTAGCTTTTTTTCTTCCAAAAAAAGAACCTGTCAGTTAAATGCCCAGATTCTCTGATAGCTTTCTAGCAGAGCCCAACAGAACCAGACCCTATCTCTCATATGCACTATTCTCTTAAAATTCAAAGGCAAAACACGCCAGAGGCGCCTCACCGTAGAAATATGACTGACTTCCACATCCTAATTACGACCTAAAAGTGTTAGCATTCTCTGGCTGGTCTGCCTGTTGCAACTAACAACTAAAGCTAAAATAAAACATGCTACCTCATTCTGGCAACATGTCCTCTTTTCCTATATTATAGTAATTCCTCAAACTCGGCGACGGTCATACCTAATTGCTGGCTGGCAACCTCGGAAGTCAGAAGACCTTGACGGACCATATCCAGGAAGGCAAAGATTTTCCCACGCTCCAGTCCCTGTTCAATACCTTCTTCTCGCCCTTTTTCAATCCCCTCTGCACGACCACGTTCTAAGCCCTTTTCCTCAGCTTGTTCCAAGGCATAGTCCTGTGCTAACAAGGCTTGTTCTTCGCGCATACGTAGTTGACTAAACATTTTCCTGTCCTCCTCGGACCAGCTCTTGTAGTCCAGCAGTTGGTCTGCTTGGCTGATGGCTCGCTCGGGGTGCTGGGTAAAGGGTTTATTCCCGAAAAACTCCAACCACGGTTTGCGAATGCTATCTTTGCTGGTTTCTCTGTATTTTCTTAATTCCAAGAACGCCATCTTAACCAAATGGTTTTCTTGTCCATTATTTGTGATAGTTAAAACCTCACCTGTCGTGTCCTCTCGCATACTAAAGCTATGAAAAGCCAAGTCATCTGAGAAGTAGTTGCTATCCACGATTGCGATAGCGTATACTGGTGCGATATGTTTGTAACTCTGGTGTGTATCACCTTCTCGTTGACGAATTTTTTCAAGATTTTGATTGACCTGACTGCACAAATAAGCCCACAGGCGATTGATGAAAAAATTCTGATGATGAACTTGAATTTCAATGATAACTTGGGTTCCATTATCCAACTCCGCCAAGACGTCTATACTAGTATAAAAATCCTGTACCGAGTAAGGTACGGAAGGCAAGACGTGAATGTTACTTCCCTCCAAAATGATTACATTTTTGGCTGGCAAGTCCAGCATATCACGGATAAATTGACAAGTGATCTCTGGATTGCTGAAAATTTTCTTAGCAACCAAATCATTGGTCGGGCTAATGCCCGGATGTCTGAGAATCATCCATTTCCTCCTTCTATTATACCATATTTTTAAATCTAATTTTGCTAGATTCGATGGTTCTATCTATTTATTCGAAAAGGAAATGAATTGTAAAGATATTTTATCTCGTTTCAACTAAAATATGAGCTTGATCAACCAACTGTCCATCAACAGTCAGATTCAGATAGAAATCCAAGGTCTTATCAGCAGCAAAATACAGGGTTGGTATGGTCAAATCTTTTTTGCTTTCCCCAGCTTGAAACGCAAGGACTTGAATCTCGTCCTGATAGGCGACACCATGCACACCAGTCCCCGGTTGAATCGAAATCTTAGCCTCCAAAGGAGTGTTACATTCGCTACGTTCAACCTTAAAATGAAGAGTCTCTCCCTTTGCTACAGCTAGACTTTTTTCTGCAAATGCTAGTCCCTGAACAACTTCTTGTTTTGATAAGCTAGGAGTTTTATAGAGGGCAATCTTGGTCAATACAGGCATAGATTGTGCCTCTGTAATGACCACGCGCACCTTCTGTGCCTCTACTAACGACCCTCGCAGGAGGCGCTTATGACCAACTGTAAAGCCCATGCCAAATTCCTGCCAGACACCATCTACCTCTACTTGCACATGAAAAGCAGCGATTCGTTGCCCTAGTTTCAAATCTTCTCTTAACTCAATTACATCAAAAGTTTTAGGAGATCCTAAGTCGAGTTCTAACTGAATTGGCAAGTCTGCATCGCTTGCCCAAGAACTGGTCTCAAAGCCGTCTGTCAGATGGTAACAGGCAAAGTCTGCGGAAAGAGCTGGACCAGATACCTCAGATCCCAGAGCCAAATCTTCTTTATAAAGCTCATTGCGATAGACCGCAAATTCATAGAGACGTTCAATATCCTTTGCATCAAAGAGCCCATCTTGATTCGGCGGAATATTGAGCAAGAGTGGAGTTCCCCGACCCACCGAGTGAAAGTAGATTTCGACCAACTCCTCGAGAGACTTAGGATCCTGATCCTCATGGTAGAACCAGCCTGGACGGATGGAAACATCTGCCTCACCGATTGAAAAAATAGTGCCTGAAGAATCTCCATGCTGAAGATAATCCAGCTCTGCTTCTGTTCCTAGTTTGTCAGGATTCACCTTTTGCCACAGTGGATCACCTGCATACCCTCGTTCATTGCCAATCCAGCGGATACTAGTGCCTTCTGTTGAAAAAATCAAGCAATCGCCCTGCAGTTCACGAATGGTTTCAAACCATTTTTCAAATTCATAATTAACCTTTTGAGCCCCCTCTCCTCTGGCACCATCCATCCAGACCTCAGCAAATTTCCCTCCATTTCCATAGGCAGGATTTGATAAAATCTCCTTCAGCTGTGCCAGATAATAGGCATTATAGTCCGCTTCTCGGTCCACATGATAGAGGGGACTATGGGCATCCCAGGGTGATAGGTAGACCCCCATATCCATATCAAACTCTGTGGCAGCTTGGGATACTTCAAGGAGCAAGTCCCCCTCTCCATTCCTCCAAGGACTGGCCTTGACCGAATAATCCGTATAAGCCGTCGGATAGAGGACAAAGCCATCATGGTGCTTGACCACCAAAATCAACTTTTTGAAGCCCGTTTCCTTGAGTACGCGAACCCACTCACGCGCGTCTAACTGTGTCGGGTTAAAGCGTTCAGGATCCTCCTGACCTGTCCCCCATTCCTGATTATAAAAAGTATTGGGTCCAAAATGGATAAAGGCTGCTAGTTCATCCTCTAAATAAGCTAGCTGGGCCTGACTAGGCAAGGGGCCATGCGGTTTTATTTCTCTTACCATACTACTTCCTATCTACATTTTTCTTTACTTTTTTGGCATACACTTGCAATTCTGTTAACGCTAGGGGACTGCTCAAGCCTTCAAATCGAAGACGAAGGGCATAAGTTTCCACCTTGTCAAATTCAAAACGAAGCTCCTCATCCTTGTCGCTTGAAACTTTTCGGATAGCTGATACAGGGCGCCAATTCTGCTCTTGCTTGAGCAGGGAATCCTTATCCAAATGATTGGGAGTCCGAGGCAAGCTAGGCTCATTCCCTACATAATAATCGATAAAGGTCGGCTCAACGGCCACATATTCTTGATTTTCAACATAATACAAGGTCAGGTTATCCACAAATCGCGGTTTTAAAATCCCTGCATCTCCAAAAAGAATGCCCACGCTGGCTTGCTCTGACTTGGTAATCCAAGTATTGGCTGTTGATTTTTTCCGAGCAATGACCTTGTCATTGAGGTAAGAGGCTGGGTGATTTGGCTCTGAGTGAGAAGCAAAGACCAGAGGCAGGTTGGACCCTGTCCACTGATTGGAAATAACTCCCCCATCTACACTGACATCTGTCACATGAATGGTGACTGTTGCTGGCAACTCACAGCCCGCTACTTGTCCTGTGAGCACACTTTCTCCTACCTGAGCATAGACTTGAGGTTCGAGTTCATCCCAAGTCACCTTGGCCGTATCTCGTCTACCATCTGATAAGACTAGCTTGACTCGGTCTGGTAAGTGTGGGGCTTCCTTAACAAGCGTCCAAACCTTTTCAGGCTCAATAGCGCAAGTCCCTGGGACACAAACCTGAGCAGAAGCCTTTAAATCCAAACACTCTAGCTGACCAGATACCGTAAATTCATGAAAGCTTTCTATATCTTCTTCCGAGATTGCCTCCCAAACAACCTTGACTCGTTTTGCACTACCTGACTCATAGTCCACCAAGACTGAAGATGGCAGCTGTGGATAAGTCCCCCTATCTGTATACAAGCGAAGTGGTCGTACAGAAAGTGCCTGCCCTAGTGAGGTATTTTCTGCGACCTGCAAATGAGTTTGATAGGTCTTTCCTTGATAAATAGCACTGATAACCAAGTCGCCTGCAGACAAGCAATGAAGCACTCCCTGCTTGATAATGGCGTGGGCACCACCACTCGTCTCCCAAATCACTTCACTATTCCCCACCTTGTTCACAGGGTTATCCACAGTTTGTGGATAAAGTCCAATAGCTGGGGAATCCCCTTCTTGTAATCCTGCCTGCTTGTCCACTCGAATCTCAAATAAGCGCTTAGTTTTCAATGGTTGGGTAGCCAAAGCCTCTCCCACTAAGAGATCAAAACTTGCTGGCTCTAGCCCTCTAGCACTAGCCTTTACTCTGACTAGACCTGCCTGCTCCAAGCTCTGAACTAAGAGGACACCTCTGCCATGAAATGCTTTCCGCTTAAACCGACCATTTTTCTGGGCTTGGTAACGTTCACGACTGGCCTGCCTGCCATTATCCACACCCACAATGCGAGCAGGGCCCTCAATTTTAAAATGAAGCTGATTGGAAGCAGTCGGCACCCAATTTCCATCCTTGTCCAATACATCAAAATAGAGATAAAGGAGGTCTTGCCTATCTGGCTCCAGTTTTGTTTTCTCGGCATGTAACCCGATTTTGTCTGGCTTACCTGCAGTCACCACCCTATCTTCTGCCACAAGCTGACCTTGATGGTTATAGGCCACAGCACGCAATTTTCCTGGTTGATAAGGCAAACGCCATTCGAGATAGAGTTGGTCAGAACCTTCTCCCTCTTGATATTTTCTGCCATCTGAAGTCCATTTCTCCTGAAAGGTCTTCCTACCTTGAGATTTTCCATTGAGAAATAGCTCTACAGAACGGGCATTTGAATACACTCGAACAGGGATATCCCCATACTTATCCACAACTTGTTGATAACTCTTGTGGATTTCCCAATTCCAGTGGGGCAGGATATGAACCATGGGATGCTGATCTAGGTCCAACCACTGACTTTGATAGAGATAATAGTCATTTTTAGGAATCCCTGCTGTATCCACGATCCCAAAATAAGAACTCTTGACAGGTGTGTCATTTTGGTTGTGCCAAGGAGTCGGCTCACCGATATAGTCCACTCCTGTCCAGATAAACTGACCTGCATAGTCTAGCCTATTTCTATCTGCTATCCAAGAAGCCGTCGCCGTCTTCCCCCAAGGAACCCGATCATTGCCATAGTCCGACTGTTCAAAATTCCTCACGCGGCGATTATCCCCAACCCATTCCTTAGCTGGGCGAAAATAGCTATCACGTGTTCGGGTAGCCGATGAGGTTTCAGACCCGTAAAGTCGCCACTTGGGATGTCTTTTACGAATCGCGTCAATATTATCTTCCGAGTAATTTAAGCCCACCACATCCAGCAAATTGGCTATCTTTTCATGACCTCCAGAACCATCTCCGAAGCGGAATTGGTCCATTCCCATAGTCACAAAACGGCTATCATCCACTTCCTTGACCCTTTCTAGCAAGCGTTTGATCGTCTTCAATGAATGGGCATCTCCATTTGCTTCGCTGACTTCATTTCCCAAGGACCACATAAAAATCGCTGGATTGTTCTTGCCACGCTCGATCATAGTGCGCAAATCATAATCTGACCAGAAATCGCCTACTTTCGCTTCTGGATGAGTCGCTTCTTCCTCAAAAAAGCGACCATAGTCATATTCTTTCTTGCCTCCATACCAGGTATCAAAGGCTTCTTCCTGAATAAGTAGCCCCATTTTAGCAGCCACATCCAGCAAAATACTACTGGCTGGATTATGGGTAATTCGAATTGCATTGACACCCATTTCCTTCATCTGGCGCAAGCGTCTCTCAGCAGCTGACCTGTTTTCCACAGATCCCAACGCTCCGTAGTCATGGTGCAGACAAACCCCATGAATCTTCAACCAGCTACCATTTAGAAAGAAGCCCTTATCCGCTTGCCAATCCATATAGCGGTAACCAAAGGTCTCCTCTTCTTCATCAACCAAAATGCCATTTTTATAAAGACGAGTCTTCAATTGGTAAAGGTGAGGGGAATCAATATCCCAAAGCAAGGGTTGGAAAATTGATATGGCTTGTTGGAAAGAATATTTGTCCCCAGACTCAATCACTAGAGAGTCTGTCGCCTGCCAGTCTGACAGCTGTTGTCCATCATACCAGATACTCTGCTCCAAATACACCGACACGGACTGAGGTCCATCATTTGAAACCTTACTTGTAAGCTGAGTCTCCACCCATCTATCTCTTTGTTCCTTTAGCTTGGGACTTTCTATCTTAATTCCATATAAATCCAGATGAACTGCATCTGTAATCAACAATTTTACTTCTCGGTAAATACCGCTACCAGAGTACCAACGACTGCTAGGTTGCTGATTTTCCACAAAAACCGCAAGCTGGTTGGCTGTCCCATCGTTTCTTAGATAAGGGGTGATATTATAAGAAAAGGGTGTATAGCCATTGGGATAATAGCCTAGCACTTGCCCGTTGATATAGACTTGGGCATTCATGTAAACCCCGTCAAACAACAAGCGCACCGATACAAGACTGGCATCTTCTTCCAAGTAAAACTGCGTCCGGTACCAGGCTTGACCCCCGTTTAACTGACCACCCTCATTTTGCGCTGGCGAATAATGGTCAAAATCATTGTAAATACTCCAGTCATGCGGCACTTGAATGGTCTGCCAATTTTCCCTCTGCAAATCCGGCGCCAAGGCCTCTCCTTTCCCTACCTCCTGGCTAAAAAACCAGTGATTTCGTAAAACTTCTTTTCTTCTCATATAAGCATTCCTCTTTAAACAAGTCTATTGACTTGACTATAGCACAAAACAAAAGCGCTTTCAAGATTTCCTCCATCACTCCCTAAATCCTCAGAAAAGATTCTATAATTTGTGGAAAAGTCTGAAAATCACTCCATATTCAAGCAAACTGTAATTTTCAAGAAACAGGGTCAAACCTTACAAGAGAGCAAAAAACACCCCTCTGAATGTTCATTCCAGAGAGATGTCCCTTTTGTCTTAACTATTGTAAATCGACTGTCTAAAGTCATCTGAATCTTTGAGATAAGCTTTATAAATCGCTTTTTTCAGTTTTTGAACGGGTGTTTCGATAAACTCAAACTTTTTAGCCGTGGTATTTCCTGCTTTAATCTGTTTCAACTCCTCTTGGACAGCTTTCTGCATCAATTCTTTTAACTTCTGACTTGTCAGACTTATTTGCTGACCTTCATATTGGATTGTCAAAGGTTTCAATTGATCAATCTTAGCCACTCTTTCCTTGAACTGTGCTTTTTTGAACTCAGCATAGCTCTTACCATTCAAAATTTTATTGAAAATGTAAGTATCAGATAAAGGCTTGTTCTCAGCCTCTGCTTCGTGTTTGTATTGATTTGACACATAAGGAACAAATCCTTCATAATAGCCCAAAGCAGCCATCAATTCAAAAGATTGTTTTCTAAAGGTGATATCCCCACTCATACCAGTGTCATTTTGACTAACACCATAAATGGTATCAAACATATCCACTAAATAATATCCATTAGCTTTTACATCACCTGTTGCATAAAATCCATTTATGATATAACGATTAACTAAAATATTATTATCAATCAGACTATTGATATCCGATAGATTTCTCGCTTCATCTAAAGTAATTTCTGAGATTTTTTCACTGTTATGCGTAGCTTTAACCGCTTGATTTGTATATGTTACGGGTGTTCTAGTCCCAGTTGAATTTATCGGAGTTATTTTCTTGAAGTATTTCGTCTTGTCTTCTGCTGAAAGTTGCTTTGTTGCTTCCGCTTCTAAATAATCTAAACTATATAACACATCAAAACTTCCATGCATATAAGATTTCAAATCTGCATCTGTCTTGAATCTATCTGGCGTTTTGTTGTAAAAGCCATTTTTCTTACTTTCATCGTAAACGAAGTTTAAGTTAAAATACGTATCTTTTTCTGGTGTGTAAGAATTTTCAAAGATTCCTCGAGCATAAAACTCTGCCGCTGTACCATCTCGACGACCATGATTATTAAACAGTACTGTTCTGTCTAATAAATGCGTCATTTCGTGAGAGTAAGTCGCTGAACCTCTATCATCCAGAACTCTATCTATGAAGTAACGGACACCCACTCCATTCGCCTCAGCTCCTACAATTTGCGATGGCGAGTACATCCCTAATGGTGTCATGAAGTTTTTAACACCTTTATCTGCTGTAGGACCTGACTCTTTAGACCATGTTGTCGCTATTCCAGCAGACGTATCCGTCGTATATTTTTTCATCGTATCGACAATTACTCTATTTGTAATTAGTTTCGGACGATTTTCTTCTTTTGTTATTCTGTATAAAGTGTCAACATAATTAGCCTGTCTTGTCGCAGTTAATTCTATCAATGCTTTAACTTTTTCTAATTCTTCTTTATACTTAACTGGATTCGTTTTCTCTAAAGAAGTATCCATATACGTTCCGATGTTTCCGTAGGTTACCGTCGCTATGTTAGTTATAGCATACACGCTTGGTTCTTTAATATTTACCAAACCTAATAATGTAGCTACATTTTGTTGTCTTCTACTTTCAATTTGAAGATTTTCAGCTCCATATTTCTCAGGAGGAGTAGTTAATTTTGTATATAAGTCTACTTTTTCATCAGTTTTTTCTTTCGAAGCTTTTTCAACTACGATAGCTTTAGTCGCTTTCTTCAACCACGTATCGCCATCCATATTAGTGAATGTAGTTCTGTTGTAATCTAGGAAATCTAATAATGTTGGTTTATCTGTAATTTTACCAAAGTATTTCTCAAATGTTTTTGGACTATTGGTTAATCTTAATTCATCATAACTCATAGACCCAAGGTGTGTTAACCAATCTAAAGAAGTAAGGTCTTTTTTACCGAACGAGCTTGGATTATAAGCTAGAATATCACGGATATTGGTATCTCCAAAATCAATATTATAAAAACGATTGATATAGGATAACCCTAGTAATATTTTCTCTTTATTAGCTTCAATATCACCTTTTACTTTTTCTCTATTTTGTTGATTATCACCTAAAATACTCAAGGTATGCGCCGCAACTTTTTTCAAACTAGCTTCTAAATCGGTTTTAGTCGCATCGAGTGTTTCTTTAATCGATAATTTTTCAAGATATTCTTTTCGTAGAATTTCTTTTACTTCTTCATCAGTTATCGCCGGATTAGTTTTTTTCAACTCACTGCGTTTTTTATAAAAATCACGCTCTATTTCTAAAGCAGGCGGAGTTAGTTGCGCTTTTATTTTTTCATCTGTTAAGAAGTCTACAGACTTCATTTCTCTACTAGCTTCCATCACATCCACTGCATTTTCTAACTCACTATTTTCTGGCAGTAAATGCGGTTTGTCTTCTTTAGTACCAACCAAGATTACTTTTTGGCGCATAGCCTTAGTTGTTTCAGTCTTCTCTACTGGATTTGTTAACTCTCCTGTCTCCGGATTAACTTCATAAGTTTTAGTTACGGTTGTTTCCCCTTGTTCACCTGCATCTTCAACCTCTTCTTTTCCTTTTGGAAGTCCAGGGTTATCTTTTCTCAACTCAGTGATTTCTATAGGTGACACTATCTTTTCTACATTTCCAACTTTTATTACTTTGTCTTTAGCTGGAATATTTTCAGTTGTAGTTTCTTCTGAAATAGCCCCTGTTTCTTGATTTAATGTGTATTTTGTAGTTGATACTGTACGACCTTTTTCTCCTGGAGTTTCTTCTTGTTTTTCATTATATTTCAACGTTGAGTCTGCTTTATAAATTGTTTTAAAAGGAGTTTCTTGTGATTGGACTGTTGATTTTGTTCCTACTGCCGTTAGGATTGGCTTCATCGGTTTAGCTACTTTTGTTGAAATCTCTGGTTCTGTCAACTCTCCTGTTTGCACATTTACTTTGTAAACTTTTATTGTTGTCGTTTCTTCATCTTGACCTTGTTCTCTAACTACTTTAACCCCTTTATCAAGTGACTCATCCGCGACAAACTGTTCACGTCTTTTGGTTGTTGAGGTTGTTTCTTCTACATTTCCAACCTTAACAACTCTATCTACTGGATGGTTTTCTATTTTTGTTGAAGTGTTTTCTACTATTTTCCCAGTACTTTCATCAAAACTGTAAGAAGTAGTTGTCACTTCCTTACCATTTTCGCCTGCTACTTCTACTCGTTGCTCTTTGTAATTTAAAGCTGGCGATGCTTTATATATTGTTTTATACTCTAATACTTTTTCTTTCGTTACTGGACTTGGGACAGTTGGTTGCTCTTGGGGAGCTAAGGGTTCAGGCTGAACAGCTGGTTCTGGTTCGTTTACTGGACTTGGCTTGACCTCTGGAGATGGAGCCGTTTGTTCTGGTTGTTTTTGGGTTTCTTGTGGGGCAGATTCACCAACATCTTTGACCCCCTCAACTGGATTCTCCAGCTGGTTCTCCTCACCCTTTTGTTCCGCAGGAGATTGATCTTCTTCGCGTCCTGATTCCACAGCTGGGGTTGCTGGTTCAGAATCTTTGGTCTCAGCAGTTTCTTTAGATGGTGGCTGGGACTCAGTACCTTGTTGGGCAAGAGTTTGATTTTCCTCGCCCCCTGATTCCATGACTGAGGTTGCTGGATCTGGTTGCTTCGGCTCGGCTTCGGGTTTGTCAGGTATTTGTTTCTCGCCCGGTGTTGCTTCGGCTTCTGGTCTTGGTTGTCCTATTCCATCAGCTGGTTTTTTCTTTGTTTCATTCTCTACTATTGGTTTTTTCTCAATTTTTTCAGGTTGAACTGGTTTAACTTCCTCTGGCTCTGGAGTTACAGGTTGTGTTGGTTTTGGTGCAACTTCTTCCTTAGTCCCAACTGCAATCACCTTGTCCACCGGCTCTTTTGTAATTATATTTTCTATAACTTTACTAGATTTTTCCCCATTAACGATAGTGACTTCCGTATAGATGGTGCGTTCACCAACAACACCTTCTTGAACAACTTTAGTTTGCCCTTTAGCTAAGGTTGCATCTCCTTGTTCTATCGTTTGGAAAGCAACCTCCTCTGTAGTGACTAGCAATTCTGGTTTCTCTACTGTGACATTTAACACACCTTCCTCAGGACTTGTTTTATAATCACTATTATTTTCTACTTTCGGTTGTTCTACTTGGGGATTTCCTGCAACTTTTTCCTTAGTCCCTATGGGCACAATTTCATCAGGAGCTTCAACAATTTTCTCAACTGCGTAGGATGGTTGAGGAGATTGCACAAGATCTTCAGTCGAGCTAAAATGAGATGAAGTCTGTGGTACAATCTTCTTAGATTGAGGTTCTGACCTGTCCTCCTTTTGAGATAATGCTGCCGACTCTACCTTATCAACAGAAAATTCCTTGTTACTACTATCTCTTACCAAATAATATCCCGTAAATTCGTATCCTTGGACTCTTTCAGGGCTTGGTAGAAACTGACCTTCTACCCTTTTAACAAGGGCTGGTTGCAATTCTACCAGATTTTCGAAAGCAGAGATGGATGCTCCCCAGCCACCAACAGCAAAGACTGTCACAAGGAAGTAAGACGCTCCCTTTTTTCTCTTGATTAAAGTGAAAGAAAGCAATAATAATCCTGCTCCCAAGATAAACATCCCATCATTAGAAAACAGACCTGTTTCTGGTAATCTTGTAGCTAATTTTCGATAGATAAAGTAGTATTCTTTCCCCTCTTTTACCTCAATCTTATTTTCCTCAAACCATTGCAACTCAGATTTCAGCTTTTCAGATAAATCCTGCTCATCCAAATAATGACTTGAAATTAGTGTTGAACTCGTTTCTGTAGCCTGTACAGGTTGAGCACCCATACCAGCAAAAAATAAACTCGTTCCTAGCAAGACTGAACAAGCTCCTATTGCATATTTCCTCAAAGAAAAACGCTGCTTTCTCTCAAATTGAAATTCTTTCATCCCATCTCCCATCATTCATTATTACTGTATATTTAGTATATCAGAAATAGTTTGTATTCACAAATCTTTCTAGTTATTCCCTTATCATTCCAGGTTAAGGGCAACAACATACAATAATTTTTAGTTAAATGTATATCAATGTTCTTTGTTTTTCTTAACAAACGTAATACAAAAAGAGCCTGTTGCCAAGCTCTTTGTACTCAATGAAAATCAAAGAGCAAACTAGGAAACTAGCCGCAGGTTGCTCAAAATACCATTTTGAGGTAGTAGATAAGACTGACGAAGTCAGTTACATATATCTACGGCAAGGCGACGCTGACGTGGTTTGAAGAGATTTTCGAATAGTATTAGTCTATTATTTCTTCTCAGCACGGAGGGCTGACAATATTTGTGTACGGATATCATCCACACCGTTTGGTGTATTTGGTAAAAAGATCGTTTGATTTCCTTTAGAAGCAAAGGTATTTAAAGTGTCCAAATACTGGTTGGTCAAAAGAATGGACATGATTTGTTCTTCTGTCATGCCAACATTGGCTTCCTTGAGTTCGGTGATAGACTCTGCCAATCCATCCACAATTGCCTTACGTTGTTGGGCAATCCCCACACCATGAAGGCGGTCTTTTTCTGCTTCGGCTTCAGCTGCAGTGACGATTTTAATCTTGTCGGCTTCCGCCAATTCTTGCGCTGCGACCCGTTTGCGTTGCGCCGCATTGATTTCATTCATGGATTGCTTAACTTCTGCATCTGGTTCAACCTTGGTAATCAAGGTTTTCACGATAATATAACCGTAAGTAGTCATTTCTTCTGCTACTTGGTGTTGAACTTCAAGGGCAATCTCATCTTTTTTCTCAAATAATTCATCCAAGGTTAATTTGGGAACAGAAGAGCGAAGAGCATCTTCGATATAAGATTTAATCTGAGATTCTGGACGCATGAGTTTATAGTAGGCATCTGTCACGCTCTGCTCATTGACACGGTACTGGGTCGCCACATTCATCATAACGAACACATTGTCCTTGGTCTTAGTCTCAACCACAATATCGCTTTGCAACAAGCGCAACTGAATCCGCGCTGCAATCGAGTCAATCCCAAAAGGCAAGCGAATATGAATACCGCTATTGGCAACCTTTTGGTATTTCCCAAAGCGTTCAATAATCGCCACCGACTGCTGACGAACCACATAAACTGTACTCAGTGTGACTATCAGCAATAGGAGCACACAAACAATCAGAAAAATCATGAAAAATATTGCCATAATGGAACCTCCACAAGTATTTTTCTAGTATTATAGCACATTTAAAGAAGGCTGTGCCGTTTTTACTGCGATTTTTCCTGAAATGTCAATAATTAGAGGTGAATTGTCACATTGTCGTCTAATCTCTTGCTAAAATAACTGGTAAGAAATTAGGTGCACCATGCCAGTTCTTTCTAGACCACCCTTATTTCGATTTTAAACAATTAAGAGTCAAACTGGAAACAGACAGATATTGAGCTAATGTAAATCTGTTTGTGACAAATGTTTTTAATATAATGTTTTATCCCTCAAGTTAATGAAGGAAGTTGTTACATATAGCAATTTTACTCACAATGTAAGTTAGTTTTAATATACAAGCTACCATACTTCAAGAATTAAGTGACCTTGATGATCTAAATTTATTGTGGTATACTATTTTTGTCATCGGTTACCGATTACGTTCCTATGGATTCGTGAGAGGAGGTGAAACTAATGAGCCTTATCATAGAGCTCGCTCTTACTATTATAGCGGATGTTATAGCTGGAATTATCTTGTATTTCGTCTGCAGATGGCTAGATAGTAAGGAGTAGACCGAGTGACTAGCCTATAAACACCCGTTAAATCGCTAAGATACGTCAAAAAAGCCCTTAACTACGGCAATAGTTAAGGGCTTTGGTGTTCTAATGAACCTTATCAATTAACTATATTCTAGCATATAAGTCCTAATATTTCAAGCATTAAGTAAGGTTGATGGTCTAAATTTATTGTGGTATACTATTTTTGTCATCGGTTACCGATTACGTTCCTATGGGTTCGTGAGAGGAGGTGAAACTAATGAGCCTTATCATAGAGCTCGCTCTTACTATTATAGCGGATGTTATAGCTGGAATTATCTTGTATTTCGTCTGCAGATGGCTAGATAGTAAGTAGTAGACCGAATGACTAGCCTATCAACACCCGTTAAATCGCTAAGATACGTAAAAAAAGCCCTTAACTACGGCCATAGTTAGGGGCTTTGGTGTTCTAATGAACCTTATCAATTAACTATATTCTAGCATATAAGTCCTAATATTTCAAGCATTAAGTAAGGTTGATGATCTAAATTTGATGTGTATACTATTTTTGTCATCAGTTACCGATTACGTTCCTTACGGTTCGTGAGAGGAGGTGAAACTAATAAGCCTTATCATAGAACTCGCTCTTACTATTATAGCGGACGTCATCGCAGGAATTATCTTGTATTTCGTCTGCAGATGGCTAGATGGTAAGAAGTAGACCGAATGACTAACCTATCAACACCCGTTAAATCGCTAAGATACGTCAAAAAAGCCCTTAACTACTGCAATAGTTAGGGGCTTTGGTGTTCTAATGAACCTTATATACTAACAGCATTCTAGCATATAAGCCCAGATATTTCAAGGGTTTTATTTATTTTTTACAGTTCTGGAAAAGTCTATAATGAAATTAGCCATCTAGTATCTAAAAACCGACTAGCTCTTATGAACTAGTCGATTTCTCATCAATGCGCCAGCATTTCTTGGGCGATTTCTTGTCCAGATAGGTTATCTGGGTAGTAGGTTGGCCAGTTATCCATTTCTTCAAAGAGGGCTTCTTGGCTTGTGCCTCCAAAGAAGATATGGAAATGTTCTGCCTTAACTGGGGCAATATTGTGGTCACTAAACTGAACATATTTGAATTGTCCAGCATCCGCATCCGTGGCTTCAAAGAGGAAGCGCACGCCACGATTGCCTTTCTTATAAGTCAAGATTTTCTTACCAACATACTTGTAGGTGTATTTCTTGCTTTGTCCACCTTGAACAAATTCCATAGTATTATCAGTAATGTTAATATTAGTCACATCTGTCTGATAGCCTTTTGTATAGTAGGCCTTGTACTCAGCCTGGGTCATCTTACCAGTCAACTTAGCCTTGTAGTCAAAGACTTGATCAAACGTGCCATCTTCAAGGAAAGGATAAACTGATTGCCAGTTACCTGCATAGTCACTCAAGGTACGGTCCTTGACAGCTGAATCTTCAAAGTAACCATTTTGGACTGTCTTGGTATCCTCTGCCTTTTCAGGCTCAATTGCTGGGCCTTCTTGGTCTGTTGTTTGTTTCAAAGCCTTGAGGTTTTTCTCCATGATAGAGATGTAATTTTCTCCAGCCTTGGTATCCTCTTCTGTCAGACTTTCTAAAGGATTAAGGACATCTGTTTTGACACCTGCCTCTTTTGAAAGTGTGTTAGCAAGAGCTTGTGAGGCATTTTCTTCAAAGTAGATATAGGCAATTTTATTTTTCTTGACGTACTCTGTCAATTCTGCCAAACGAGCAGCTGATGGTTCTGCATCTGGAGAGAGACCTGAGATTGCGACTTGTTTGAGTCCATAGTCCAAGGCAAGGTAGTTAAAGGCCGCGTGTTGAGTCACAAAACTCTTTTGTTTGGCTTGAGACAAGCCTTCTGCATAAGCCTTATCCAAGGCTTGCAATTTTTCAATATAGGCAGCTGCATTCTTCTCAAAGGTCTCTTTTTTATCAGGATAATCTGCTGACAAGCTGTCACGGATGTGCTCTACTAGTTTAATGGCACGAACTGGTGATAACCAAACATGGGGATCGAACTCATGGTGATGACCTTCTTCTCCATGGTCATGGTCTCCCTCTTCTTCCTCGCCACCTGGTAAGAGCAGCATATCGCCTGTCGCCTTGATGGTTTTCACTTTTTTCTTATCCAAAGTATCTAGCAATTTAGGAACCCATGTTTCCATATTTTCATTTTCATAAACGAAGGTATCTGCGTCTTGGATTTTGGCAACCGCCTTGGCAGACGGTTCGTATTCATGAGGTTCTGTACCAGCACCGATGAGGAGTTCTACATTAGCAGTATCTCCTGCGACTTGCTTGGTAAATTCATAGACAGGGTAAAAGGTTGTCACAATATTTAGTTTGCCATCTGCCTGCTTTTGATTGGAACAAGCCACTAAAAACAAGGCACATAGACTGGCTAGCAATAAGCTAATTTTTTTCATGTTCTTCTCCTATTTGATAAAACGTCTTACTAAACTGATTAGCAAGAAAACAGTTACAAAAATAATAGTAATACTTGCACTTGCAGGTGTTTCTGCATAGTAGGAAATGTAAAGTCCTGCCACCATTCCTAAAAATCCAATAGCACTGGCAAGCAGCATAACCGATTTAAAGTTTTTCCCCAGACGCAGGGCAATACTAGCTGGTAAGACCATAATGGTCGATACCAGAAGAGCTCCCGCTGCAGGAATCATAAGGGCAATGGCCACCCCTGTCACCATGTTAAAAAGAATAGACATGGTACGAACGGGCAAGCCATCCACAAAGGCCGTATCCTCATCAAAGGTCAGGATATACATTGGTCGAAGGAAGAGGAAGGTCAAAATCAAGACAACCGCCGCAATGACAAAGAGGGAAATGACCTGTTCTTCGCTGATAGTCACGATTGAACCAAAAAGGTACTGATCCAAACTCATTGAACTGGAGCTTTTACCCTTGCTCATGACAATCAGAGAAACAGCCAGTCCTGTCGACATGAGGATAGCTGTCCCAATTTCCATAAAGCTCTTGTAAACCGTACGGAGATACTCCAGAAAGACCGCCGCAATCAAGACAATGGCAATAGTGGAAACAGTCGGAGAGATCCCTAGAACCAGACCAAAGGCTACACCTGAAAGTGAGACGTGGCTAAGAGTATCACTCATCAAACTCTGACGACGCAAGATAAGGAAGGTTCCAAGAACTGGTGAGAAAAGACTCATGGCAATAACGGCCAGAAAGGCACGTTGCATAAAGTCATAAGATAATAAACTAAGCATGGCCCACCTCCTGGTCATTCTCATGAACGTTGAAACAACGCCAGGGCGAGTCTTGGTTACGGACTAGATGAATATTGCGGTCCGCGTAGTCCTTAACTTCTTCAGGGTCATGGGTAATCATCAAAACAGCCTTGCCATGATGATGGGCGCTGTGGTGCATGAGTTCGTAAAATTCATTTTTACTTCCTGCATCCATCCCCGTTGTCGGCTCATCTAGAATAAACACATCTGGATCCGAAGCAAACATACGCGCAATCACCGCTCGCTGCTTTTGTCCCCCAGATAGAGACCCCAAGCGTTTGTCTCGGTGTTCCCACATACCAACTGAGTCCAAACTGGCCTTGATATGCTCCTCATCATGAGCATTCAAACGACGGAACCAACCCTTTCGTGGATAGCGACCCGACTTGACAAATTCATAAACCGTACTTGGAAAACCTGCATTAAAACTGGCAATCTGCTGGGGAAGATATGCTATTCTCAATTTCTTACCCTGCGTATTTGTCTTTGAAATGGTTACCTTACCAATGCGTGGTTGGAGAATTCCAAGACTGGCCTTGATGAGTGTCGTTTTAGCTGCCCCATTCTCCCCTGTCAAGGTAACAAATTCCCCACTATCAACACTATAATTGATATGTTCAAGAACAGGCTCCTTATCATAATAGAAGGATAACTCCTCTACCGTAATATATCTCATTATTTGATTTCTCCTACTAAAGCAGTCAAAAACCGCTGAATCACTTTTTGTTCATTTGGAGTAAACTGAGTCGCCACTTGTTCATAGGTTAAAAGTGTATGCTCATGGTGATGATGGTGCTCCTCAGCGATTGGACGAGCCAAATCAGTCAACTGATAAAAAATCACACGCGCATCCTTAGGATCTTTAGACGTTTCCAACATCCCTTCCTTGACCAAAGACTTAATGGCCTTGGTAACTGCTGCCTGACTGACATTGAGGCGACGCGCCAACTCTGAATTGGTTAAAGATTCCTCTGACAAAAGCATGAGGATATGCTCCTGGGTATTGGTCAGAGCCACCTCGCTAGTACAATGACCTATTAGGATTTCATGCTGATTTTCTGCCTGCAAAATCACCTCATTCAAAAAAGCATCGATATCCTTCGCTAGCTGTCTCATATCTGACTCCTTTCCTTTTGGACTTCTCTTTTTAAAGAGAAAATACTATTCTTTGAAGAATTATTTACTGGTTAATTATATCACAACCAAAAAAAGAGTCAAGAAAAAACGTAAAAATCGGCTTCATTCTTGAACTCTTCATAGGATGGTCAATCTTTGGATGGTCAATCTTTGTGCGCAAGTTTATTATAGTAACAATGAGGCATTTTATCTTATTTTCTTACCTAGGTAGTGGCGTTGTAACAAAGTCTCCACGACTTCAAAATCTAACTCATCATCGATATCATAAGAATAGAGCTTTGGCATTTCATAAGCTACTGTCTTATCTGTATAAAAGCTCTCATCTCGCAGGTAAAGACTCTTACGAGAAATCCAAATACTTCCGTTGGGATAATAGTAAGGAGGCTCTTTCTGACGAGCATAGTGCTTGGAAACTTGAGGCGGACGGATAAAGGATGACTCTTCCAACTGCAAGTAAAGGCTACGACTCTTGTCTGCCTTGACACAGGAAATCAAATGATCTGCTCCAGACTTGCAGTAGAGTTGATAGGATTCGGTAAGGTGATCTACCTCTCTCAAGGGTGAAGTCACCTGTAAATTAACGAATACTTGATTCTCTTCAAAGGGTTGTAAAAAATCGCATAAAGTTGCTAGACTAGAGATTGTTGACAAGGCCAGTTCTTTTGGTCTGTGGGCACAGCAAATCTCTGGATAGACTTGACGACAGAGTTCCAGATAGGTGGGAGAATCTGATGATACCCATATTTCACTAAATAACTTGGAGGCTAGAGCGACCTCTATCGTATAGAAAACCAAGGGTTTGCCTGCAAGTGGTTTAATATTTTTATCCACTAAGCCTCGAGATCCAGAACGAATCAGAATAGTGGCTATCGGTTTAGATTTTTCTTTTATATAACCTTCCTAGAAATAAGATAAAAACGGATAGAGTAATGATAGTATTGACAACACTTTTCAATCACCTTATTATAACACCAAATCAGAAAATACTAACAATCTCATCAAGCACAAGTCCTTTTATTTTATCCCTCTTAACATAAAAAGTGGAGAAGACAACGATTGTCCTCTCCAAATTTTAGCTAACACCAACCTACTACAGTTGATAAATCAATATTTTGAGCAAACACTATTCACTATCCTTCTTACGTAGAACAAGGCTTAAACCACTCAAAATGCCAACAAATCCAAATGCTGCTAAGGTTGCATTTGACTCAGTACCTGTATTTGGCAATTGAGATACTTCCCTTGATGGAGCTGGATAAGTATTTCCACCAGAAGGGTAAGTTGATGAAACTGAGTTATTCGGAACTTTAGGTGTTTCCGGATCTTCGTTTTGTTGAGGGGTAGGAGTAGGTGTTGGTGTTGGAGTCGGAGTCGGTTCTGGCTTAGGCTCTGGTTTCGGCTCTGGTTTCGGCTCTGGTTTCGGTTCCGGTTTTGGCTCTGGCTTAGGCTCTTCAGGAATATTCAACTCTGGAATGTCCACAACTGGAGGATCTAACGGAACCACTCCACCGTCAAACTCAGAAACTTCTACTTTTGGAGCATCCATTTGCATTACATATTGGTAAACAATAGTAGTAACACCTTCTTTAACCAGTCCTTTTTCCTCAATCGTATTATTGAACTTATCAGAAGCTGGAAGAACACGTTTCAATCGGAATGTCACTCCATCCACTTCAATCGTTTGTGGTGGTGTCACCGCATACTCTTCACCAGTCGCAGTGTATGTAGTCTCTGCCTTATCGCCCGTAATTGTAGTACTTGCTTTAGCTACAACTACATTATCTTTTACAACAACATCTGATGCAAGGAAGTTTTCATTAACATCTACAAATTTAACGATTACTGTTCCTTTTTTATCTTTTTCAGCATCATCTACTTTTCCATTGTATTCTGGCACTTCCTCTTTTGGTGGGAATGGCGGAATAAATGGTTCTACTTCTTCTGCGTATTGATAAATAACCGTTGTTGTTCCTTCTGGAATTTTACCTGATTCTTTATCTGAGTTTCCTAGAGTTGTTGACACTGGTAGTACTCGTCGGTAAATATATTTCTTACCGTTAAATTCTATTGTTTCTTTACGATTTTCTACTGTGCTATATTCTTCATTTGTTGGTGTGTATGTTGTTTCGGCATCACGATCAACATAGACTTTTGTCGTAGCTTCTTCTACTACTACATTATCTTTAACAGTAACTGCAGTGTCAATTTCATTTCCTTGAGCGTCTACATACTTAACAACTACAGAACCTGTTTTATCTTTCGCTATATCGTGTTCGATGACATCAGGATTTTCACGGTATTTAACAATTTCACTACTGTCAGTTGATTCGTGTGTTACTGGTAATTCTGCTACTTTTTCTTTGTCTACAGAGTATTTATCGATTTTTGGTGATACTACTTCAGCAAGTTTTTGTTCTTTAGTCCATTCGCTTGTGTATACTACTTCACCAGTTCTACTATTGATTTCTGCACTTCTTGTGAAACGTGCATTTTGGTTAACAGGAGTAGATGCCTCTTGCCCAGCTTTTGGTCCATTTTCGTAAACGTAAGAGATATTACGTTTCACTTCTGTTAATAGACCTAGATCTTTGTATGAACGGTTTTGTGGATCATTAGGAATCTTATCCTCTGGTTTTGGAGGAGTATTATCCCCTTCATTAGGTTTAGTTGGATCAACTGGAATGATTTCATCGTATTGATAAACAACTGTTGTAGTTCCTTCTTTCACCTTACCAGTTTCTTCTACTACGTTGTTGAAATTAGTATCTACTGGTAATACGCGATAGAATGTGTATTTCTTACCACCCACTGTTATGATTGTTTGTACTTTATTGTTTTCAGTACTGTAATCTACATCGTTATTTGTTACTTCATCACGCGTTGATAGAACTACATCACCTGACTTAGTCGCGTATGTTTTCGTTGTTTTAATAACTGCATCTGTTACTACATTTTCAGCATTTTTGATTTCATTACCATTAGCATCAACGAATTTAACAACTACAGAACCTTTAGTATCAACTACTTTAGATGGTGTTGTTTCTTCTTGTTTATCTAACGTATAGCTATAAATAACGTGTTTTTCACCTTCAGTCACATCACCAGTTGCTGAAGCTGAGTCAGACATTAAACCGACATATCTATAAACTAAGCCCGTAGCTTCATCTTTTAGCGTTGGGTATTGTTTAGCCGTTGTATCATAGTTTTCTGTTACTGTGCGTCTTTCTGTACGCTCTGAAACCTTCACTCCTTTTGAGTATGTTACATAAGTATCTTCATACTCTAGAGGAACATTATTCTTCACTACTTCTGTTTCTTTTAATGTTTTCAAGCTTCCATCTTCGTTGATTACAACGTGTTTTACATCAACTGAACCTGTTTTTGTAACTTCTGATTTAGATGGGGTTTTCTCTTCTTCACTTACTAGACGGTATTCGTAAACAACTTCTGTTGTTCCTTCTACTACTTTTCCACTAGCTGCTGGTGA
>NZ_VMLG01000008.1:0-23324 GCF_013276565.1 Streptococcus sp. 53 | reverse complement strand
CAGTTGACAAAGAGCCAAATAAAAAAACAGAACTAGCATGAACTAGTCCTGTCTATTTTTACCCAATCACACTTCCGTTTGGTACAGCTGGATCAACTGTGAGAAGGGTTAATTGTCCATCATGTTCAGCTGATAGGATCATACCTTGGCTGACATATTTCTTCATCATTTTACGTGGTTTGAGATTGGCAACAATTTGAACTTTCTTGCCGACCAATTCTTGTTCATTTGGATAGTATTTTGCAATTCCAGAAAGAATTTGACGATCTTCTCCATCACCAGCATCCAAGCGGAATTGAAGCAACTTATCAGAACCTTCTACTTTAGAAACTTCTTTGACTTCTGCGACACGGATTTCGACCTTGTCAAAGTCTTCAAACTTGATTTCTTCCTTGTTTAGTTTGAGTTCAACTTCGTCTGGGTTCCACTCTTTTTCGACTGCTGGTTTGTTACCTTCCATTTGTTCCTTGATATAGGCGATTTCTTCTTCCATATCGAGACGTGGGAAGATTGGTGTTCCTTTGGCAACTACAGTCACATCTGCTGGGAAGTCAGCCAAGCTCAAGTTTTCAAGGCTCGCTACTTCTTCCAAGCCAAGTTGATTCAATACTGCACAACTGGTTTCCATCATAAATGGTTCAATCAAGTGAGCAACGACACGAAGGCTGGCTGCCAAGTGGCTCATAACACTTGCCAATTGGTCACGAAGAGCTTCATCCTTGGCCAAGACCCATGGTGCGGTCTCATCGATGTATTTATTGGTACGAGAGATAAGGGTCCAGACCGCTTCAAGCGCACGTGGGTAGTCAACTGCTTCCATGTGTGTATGGTAGTCAGCAATTGATTGTTCTGCAACCTCAGCAAGAGCATTATCAAACTCTGTTACACCCTCTACATAGGCAGGAATTTGTCCATCAAAGTACTTGTTAATCATAGAAACCGTACGATTGAGGAGGTTCCCAAGGTCATTGGCCAATTCGTAGTTGATACGGCCTACATAGTCTTCCGGAGTGAAGGTTCCGTCTGAACCAACTGGAAGACTGCGCATGAGGTAGTAACGAAGTGGATCTAGTCCATAACGCTCTACCAACATTTCAGGGTAAACGACATTCCCTTTAGATTTAGACATTTTACCATCTTTCATGACAAACCAACCATGGGCAATCAAACGATCAGGTAATTTAACATCCAACATCATAAGAAGGATTGGCCAGTAGATGGAGTGGAAACGAAGGATGTCTTTTCCTACCATGTGGAAGACTGTTCCATTCCAGAACTTGTCAAAGTTACTATGTTCGTCTTGACCGTAGCCAAGAGCTGTCGCATAGTTAAGAAGGGCATCAATCCAAACATAGACAACGTGCTTAGGATTTGATGGGACTGGCACACCCCATGTAAAGGTTGTACGAGAAACTGCCAAATCCTCTAAACCTGGCTCAATAAAGTTGCGAAGCATTTCATTCAGACGACCATCTGGAGTGATAAATTCAGGATGGGACTTGAAAAAGTCTACCAAACGGTCTTGGTATTTGCTGAGGCAAAGGAAGTATGATTCTTCGGATACCCATTCAACCTCGTGACCTGATGGAGCAATACCGCCAGTCACATTTCCAGCTTCATCACGAAATACTTCTGCAAGCTGGCTTTCTGTAAAGAATTCTTCATCTGATACTGAATACCAGCCAGAGTATTCACCCAAGTAAATATCATCTTGAGCCAGCAAGCGCTCAAAGACCTGTGCGACAACTTTTTCGTGGTAGTCATCAGTTGTACGGATAAATTTATCGTATGAAATATTTAGTAATTGCCAGAGTTCTTTAACTCCAACTGCCATTCCATCAACATAGGCTTGTGGTGTAATGCCAGCTTCTTCCGCTTTTTGTTGAATCTTTTGACCATGCTCATCAAGACCTGTCAGATAAAAGACATCGTAGCCCATTAGGCGTTTGTAACGGGCTAGGACATCACAGGCGATGGTTGTGTAGGCAGAACCGATATGAAGTTTCCCAGATGGATAGTAAATCGGCGTTGTAATATAAAAATTCTTTTCAGACATAATTTTTCCTTTCCAGGCAAATGAAACCTGTTTTTCTAACACTTCATTATATCACATTTTTAAGGATTTTCGATAGGGAAATCTATACAAAAACAAGATAGACGAGTGTCCATCTTGTTGATCTTATTCATAACGAAGGGCTTCGATTGGGTCAAGTTTCGATGCCTTGTTGGCTGGCAAGACTCCAAAGATCATACCCACGCTAGCCGAAACTGCAAGACTAAATAGGGCAACTGGGATTGATACTCCAACTTCTATACCCGTAATCAAGCCTTGCAGTAACAAACCTGCTAAGGCAGTTAAACCACTTGCAATTGTCAAACCAATTAAGCCACCTAACAAGGTCAAAATCATGGATTCAATCAAAAACTGGATTAAAATATTGGCACGCGTTGCACCCAAAGCCTTACGGAGACCAATCTCACGGGTACGCTCTGTAACAGAAACCAGCATGATGTTCATAACACCAGTTCCTCCAACAAAGAGGGAAATCCCTGCGATGGAACTGATAATCGTCGTCATAAAACTAAACGATTGTTGAATTTCTGCAAATGTAAGCGACTCATCTGCCACCTGATATTCTCCCTGTTGCAAGCCTGCAAGTTCTGTCATTTTTCGTGCCAGTTCTGGACCCAGAGTTGGAGTTAAACTGGTATCATTCACTCGAAAGACAATACTAGCTATTTCATCTACATTAAAATTCGCAGCAAGGGAGATATTGGTAGTAATAGGCAAGCCACCAAACCCATATATTTTTGACCTTTTAGCCTCTGGACTAGTATAAACCCCAATGACTCGATAACTAAAATCATTGACTTCTACAACCTTGTTAATAGCCTCTTGTGGAGAGCCAAATAAACTAATGGACAATTCCTCATCTAGCAAAATGACACTTGCAAACTCTTTGAAATCTTGCTCTCTTAGACTACGACCTGCAATAATTTCATTCTTAACAGCGTCCATGTAAGTTCTGTTTCCACCTGTCAAATTGGCATTTTCAACTTTTTTATCTTTATAAGTCAAGATGGCGTTCGTTGAGTTGGTTACATAGTAATTATCCACTCCCTTGAGTTTGGCTGCCTCCTTGACCCAAGATTCTTGCGGTTTTGGTGGTTCAACAGGAACTTCCTCTTCTTTTCCAGAAACCGTAAAAGCTGATTGTTTCTGAGTAAAAGACCCATCTTTACTTTTTTTAGGAGAGAAGAAGACGCTAATATTTTTCTGAGATTTGGTCATATCTTTATTGACTTGACGAGATAGGGAATCTCCCAAAGCCATAATCACAACAACTGATGAAACACCGATAATAATCCCAATCATGGTAAGCAAAGAACGCATCTTGTGAGCCATAATAGATGAAAAGGCAAATTTCAGATTCTGCATCTTAGTTTTCCTCCTTTTCTAACTGAGCACTATCAGATGAAATAACTCCATCGCGAATGACAATCTGACGTTTGGCATAAGCAGCTATTTCAGGCTCATGCGTTACCATGATAATGGTTTTTCCTTCTTTGTTCAAGTCAACCAATAGTTGCATAATTTGATTCCCTGTTTTGGTATCCAAGGCTCCTGTCGGTTCGTCTGCTAGGATAATAGAAGGATTGTTTACCAAGGCACGCGCAATAGCCACACGTTGCTTTTGACCACCAGATAATTCCGAAGGCAAATGGTGACTACGTTCTGTCAATTCAACCTTGTCTAAATACTCCTCAGCCAACTTGCGACGTTTTGAAGACGAAACTCCTGCATAAATCAAGGGCAATTCTACATTTTGCAGAGCATTGAGTTTGGATAGAAGAAAGAACTGCTGAAAGACAAAACCGATTTGTTGGTTGCGGACCTTGGCTAGTTGTTTTTCACCTAGTCCAGCCACTTCTTGACCTTCAAGATAATACTCTCCACTGGTTGGTGTATCCAACATGCCAATCGTATTCATCAGAGTGGACTTACCCGAACCAGATGGTCCCATGATAGCAACGAATTCACCCTCATTCACTTCTAGGTTGATATTTTTGAGAACCTGCAGTTCTTGGTCACCGTTACGGTAGCTTCTGCAGATATTTTTTAGACTAATTAGTTGCTTCATCAGCCTTCACCTCTTTTCCTTCTTCCAAGGAAGACGTTGGATTACTGATGACCTTGACTCCATTTGTCAGACCTGAAGTGATTTCTTGGTTGTCTGCATCAGCATTACCCAAACCAACTTCCACTTTCTTGGCCTTTTTCTGCTCGTCAAGCACCCAGACATAGTTCTTATCATTTTCAGTCACAACACTTGTTAGAGGAACCAAAATGGCTTTACTCTTATTTTTGACCTCAACACTTACTGAGAATCCTTGTTTCAAGTCACCGATTTCACTTGTAACATCGATGGTATATGGATATTTAGAACCAGAATTACCGCCTGCTGCTACAGCTGTACTTGCTGCTTCGCCATTGTTTTTAGGGTAATCAGAAATGTAGCTAATCTTACCAGTCCAGCTCTTATCTTGGTAAACTTTAGAAGTAAAGGTTACTTCTTGTCCTACAGAGAGGTTGGCAAGGTTATATTCAGACAGTTCACCCTTAACTTGCAAGTTTTCATTGCTAACGACATGAACTACAACCTGGCTAGCTCCTGTTGGAGATTTAGAAACATTGTGGTTGACTTCGACCACAGTTCCCTCTAGGGTACTGAGAACCGTCATTGCATCTAACTGACTTTGAGCCTTACTTAATTGTGCTGCTGCATCTGCACGAGCATCACGGGCATCACCCAACTGAGCGTCAATAGAAGCAACAGAATTTCCAGCCACTGGAGTTGGACTTTGCACCGTTGCATCTTCTCCTCCTGCTGGCGCAGAGGCTTGAGGAGCCGGAGCTGAAGCGGCTTCATTTCGTGCTTGATTGAGTTCATTGATATGACGATCTGCCTTAGCAACTGCTCGGCTAGCTGAATCATAGGCCGCCTGCACTTCTGAACTACTGTACTTGACTAAAGCCTGCCCTTCGCTGACCTTATCGCCCACAGAAACAAGGATTTCGTCTAAATCTCCCTTGCTAGCATCAAAATAAACGTATTGTTCATTTTTTGCCGTCACTGTTCCTGACAATAAAACCGACGAAGCAACAGTTCCCTCTTTTGCCACTACTAGATGTGGCGTTTCATCCTTAACATCAGTTTGCGAGGGTTGTCTAAAGAGTAAAATCCCCCCGGCACCCAATACAACTACACTCGCAGCACCAATTGCTGCATACAATTGCCACTTTTTAGCTTTACCATTCTTTTTCTTCATAATGAAACTCCTTTTCTTTTTTACAATACTTTGCTATTATACCAGATTTCCCTCCAGCAAACAATGCAGTTCAGATGGAAATAATGACAATTCAGGATTAAACAATCGTTCGGAAATTCTCCTTTTCTATTGTACTAGTTATATAATACATTATTTTGACTTATTTGGCAAGCTTTTTTGCAATTTTTTGTGCGTAGCAGATTTTTGCAATCACATCAAAAAAAAGATAGAATATGACTATCAAAAAAGACACTCGACTATTTAAAAGAGTACAAAGGAGTTTTCAATGAGAGAATACGATATCATTGCTATCGGTGGAGGTAGCGGAGGAATTGCTACCATGAACCGTGCTGGTGAACACGGAGCCAAAGCGGCCGTTATTGAGGAAAAGAAACTAGGTGGAACCTGCGTCAACGTCGGCTGTGTTCCTAAAAAAATCATGTGGTACGGAGCACAAATCGCTGAGACTTTCCATCAATTTGGAGAAGACTACGGCTTTAAGACTACTGATCTTAACTTTGACTTTGCAACCCTACGTCGCAATCGTGAAGCCTACATTGATCGCGCTCGTTCTTCTTATGATGGCAGTTTTAAACGCAACGGTGTAGACTTGATTGAAGGCCATGCTGAATTTGTAGATTCTCATACTGTTAGCGTAAATGGTGAACTCATTCGTGCTAAACATATCGTGATTGCTACAGGTGCCCATCCAAGTATTCCAAATATTCCTGGTGCTGACTTAGGTGGCTCTTCTGATGATGTGTTTGCCTGGGAAGAATTGCCAGAATCAGTTGCTATTCTAGGCGCGGGTTATATAGCCGTCGAATTAGCTGGCGTTCTCCACACTTTTGGTGTCAAGACAGACCTCTTTGTTCGCCGTGATCGTCCTTTACGTAGTTTTGATTCTTATATCGTTGAAGGTTTGGTCAAGGAAATGGAAAGAACAAACTTGCCACTTCATACTCACAAAGTCCCTGTCAAGTTAGAAAAAACTGCTGACGGCATTACCATTCATTTCGAAGATGGTACTAGTCACACAGCTAGCCAAGTTATCTGGGCTACTGGTCGCCGTCCAAACGTTAAGAGCTTGCAACTTGAAAAAGCTGGAGTAACTCTGAACGAACGTGGCTTTATCCAAGTAGATGAATACCAAAATACTGTTGTTGAGGGAATCTACGCTCTAGGTGATGTAACGGGCGAGAAAGAACTGACTCCAGTTGCAATCAAGGCTGGGCGTACTTTATCTGAACGTCTCTTTAACGGAAAAACAACTGCAAAAATGGACTACTCAACTATTCCAACTGTTGTCTTTTCACACCCTGCTATCGGAACTGTTGGCTTGACAGAAGAGCAAGCTATTAAAAAATACGGCCAAGACCAAATCAAGGTTTACAAATCAAGCTTTACTTCTATGTACTCTGCTTGCACTTGCAACCGTCAAGAAACACGTTTCAAATTGATCACAGCTGGTTCAGAAGAAAAAGTTGTCGGACTTCATGGAATTGGCTACGGTGTTGATGAAATGATTCAAGGATTTGCTGTTGCTATCAAAATGGGAGCAACCAAGGCTGACTTTGACGCAACTGTGGCGATTCACCCAACTGCATCTGAAGAATTTGTAACTATGCGTTAATCGAAATAAAAGAAGCTGATACAAATGTGTCTGCTTCTTTTTTGATAATTTTCGAATCAACAAAACAATTACCCACCTTAACCAGTAAGCAAAATCGGCCGTTACAGTTTTTGTTACCTTTGTTATAAAAATAGGTTGACAATAATTACTCTACGAGTATAATAGTTACTATACATAAGAAAAGAGGTTAACTATTTTGAAAAAAGCTCACGTTTATGCTATCCCTGCGATTGGGGCTGCTCTCATTGCTGTATTGGCACAAATCAGTCTTCCTATTGGACCTGTTCCCTTCACTCTGCAAAACTTTGCAATCGGCTTAATTGCTACTGTCTTTAGACCGAGAGAGGCTGTACTTTCTGTTGGACTCTATCTTCTTCTAGGTGCTATCGGTCTTCCTGTCTTTGCAGGAGGTGGTGCTGGTTTTCAGGCTTTAGTTGGCCCTACTGCAGGTTATCTTTGGTTTTATCTTGTTTACTCTGGACTGACTTCCTCTCTAACCAACAGCAAGAGTGGTGTTGTCAAGATTTTTCTTGCAAACCTCTTAGGTGATGCCCTTGTCTTTGTCGGCGGGATTCTTAGCTTGCATTTCCTTGCTGGAATGGCATTTGAAAAAGCTCTTGTTGTGGGAGTTCTTCCCTTTATTATCCCAGACCTTGGTAAAATTATTGCCATTAGTTTTATTAGCCGTCCATTACTTCAACGCCTTAAAAATCAGGCTTACTTTACTAACTAAAAAAGGATATCGAGTTATTATGACTCAATATCCTTTTCTTTCATTTTGAAAACCTACACTCAATAAAAATCAAAGAGAAAACTAGGAAGTTAGCCGCAGGCTGCTCAAAGTACTGCTTTGAGGTTGTAGATGAAACTGACGAAGTCAGTAACCATACACATACGTCAAGGCGAAGCTGACGCGGTTTGAAGAGATTTTCGAAGAGTATTAGTTGCCTTTAAAGGCATCCACCATGGTTTGAAATTCTTCATTAGAGAGAGTAATTCCTTTGCCCATTTTAGTATGATCTGGACTCCAAGCACGAATATCAAACTTTGCAGGGGAACCATTAAAGCTCACACGGTTGATTTCCTTAGTCCAACCTTTTTCGTTTTCAGAAAGAGTCAACAAATGCTCTTCGATTTCAAATGTAAATTCTGCCATTTTCTTCTCCTTTTTTAGCTTTCATTAGTTTATTCGTAAAATCTTGTAGATTTTACGAAAATTTTATATAATATTGATATAAAAGAAGGGAGGCCAATATGAGACATAAATTCCAGCAAGTTTTAAATAAAATACATGACTTTTTAAATGGACATGACCAACCTGACCAGACTGAAACCAACTCCCTTACAGCCACTATTGAAGAGGCTATCCAGAAACAAACCGCTGTTCACCTTATCTTATCTGAGACAAGTTTTACAGGTGATATCATCAAATACGATCAGCAACGTCAACAAATTATCGTGAAAAATTTCGCCAAAAATGTGACCCGTATTATCCGCATAAGCGATATTCAACGTCTGCGCTTTGTCCCTTCAACTGTCCAAACAGCCCAAAAAAATAGATTTAAGAAAGAGTGAGATGTAGTTACTTCATCCCACTCTTTTTTCTTAGCGAATTTGTTCAAAATGTAAATGAACAGCGATATGGTCTCCATAACCACTTCTTTCCAAGTCACGTTGTAGACGATAGGAAATGTAGTGTTCTGCAATGGTAATGTAACCTGCACCCAGCAAACGATGTTCAACCATAGACTGAATCATGCTGATGGTAGCACGTTCCACCTTGGCCTCTTCCAAATCCAAAACCACTTTCTTAGTGACTTGTGCAAGGTTTTGACGTAAATCATCTGTCAATACATAAACAGTCTGGGCTGCCTTTAAGATAGCTTGGTAAATCTTATCTGGATTAAATTCAGCAATTTCTCCATCACGTTTGATTACTTGCATAGGTTTCTCCTTTATTATTTGTTTTCTTTAATTTCTGCCAGCATTTTTTCTTCTTCTGCTGTCAGTTGATAATGTTCTAACAAATCCGGTCTGCGCTCGTAGGTTTTCTTTAAACTCTCATACAGGCGCCACTGACGAATCTTTTCATGGTGTCCACTCATCAGTACATCTGGCACAACCATACCTCGATAATCATAGGGACGTGTGTACTGAGGATACTCGAGAAGCCCAGAAGAAAAACTATCATCTTGGTGGCTAGACTCCTTGCCAATCACTTCTGGAATCAGGCGAACCGTCGCATCAATCATAGTCATGGCCGCTAACTCACCACCAGTCAAGACATAATCCCCCAAGGAAATCTCATCTGTCACCAAGGTCTTAATACGCTCATCATAACCCTCATAGTGACCGCAGATAAAGATAAGTTCTTCCTCTTGAGCCAAATTCTCTGCATAAGCCTGATCAAACTGCTTGCCAGCTGGGTCTAGGAGAATGACGCGCGGATTTTTCTTTTCAATATCATCAAAGGCATCGAAAATGGGTTGGGCTCGGAGCAACATCCCCTGACCGCCTCCGTAGGGCTCATCGTCGACATGGCGGGCCTTTTCAGCATATTCTCGAAAATTATGATACTGGATATCCAAGAGCCCTTTTTCACGTGCCTTTCCAACAATTGAGTGCTCCAGTGGAGAAAACATCTCTGGAAAGAGGGTTAAAATATCAATCTTCATCGTCTAACCCTTCTAAGATTTCCACATCGACGCGGTTATTCGGAATATCAACATTGAGAACCACTGGTGGGATATAAGGCAATAACAAATCACGCTTGCCTTTTCGCTTGACCACCCAGACATCGTTAGCACCTGGTTGTAGGATTTCCTTGATGGTTCCAATCAAGTTATCACCCTCATAGACTTCCAAACCGATAATCTCGTGATAATAAAATTCACCATCGTCTAGGTCATTCAAATCTTCCTCAGCAACCTTGAGACTATATCCCTTGTACTTTTCAATAGCATTGATATGGTACATATCTTTGAATTTAATAATGTCAAAGTTCTTCTGTTTACGGTGGCTAGCGATGGTCACTGTTTGAACAAACTGATCTTTTTCATCAAACAAGGCCAGCTCAGCCCCTTTTTTAAACCGTTCTTCTGCAAAATCTGTCACAGACAAGACTCGCATCTCACCCTGCAACCCTTGCGTATTGACGATTTTCCCAACATTAAAGTAGTTCATCTTGTCTCCTGTAGTCTCCTTCTTTCCATCTTATTCTGATAATTCTCGAATAATAGTCGCAATTTTTTCGGATTCAGACCACTGTAAATAATGGTGATTCCCTCCTAAAATGAGTTTAGTATTGGAAGTCCAATATTCTGATTCTCTGTACTCTTTTTCTCTATAAGCCTGACAAAAAATAAATACAGGGGCATAAGCTTCTATCGACAAATTCTCAAAATCTTCCTCAGTAATCTCTCCAGATATCTGAAATCCTGGATCTTGATTTTCCAACTCTGAGCCTTTTTCTTGCATTATTGCCCAGATTTCTTTATTAATTTCAGGGCTAAATGTGGCTTGAGTTAAATTCTTAAAATACAATTCAGGACCACACTCGTCAATCAACCTCATCTGCCTTTCCATTTCTGGATAAGGATTTTCTGAAAAATCAGCAAACATGACGTTTTTAGTTGTCGGTTCAATTGCTACTAAAGCCTGACACTTAATTGGTTTCTTGAGTAATTTGCAAGCTAAAATTCCACTCAAACTATGTGCACAAAGTATATATTCAGAAACTTCCAATTCTTCAAGCACTTCATAAACTGCATCTACAAGATTATCCAGATTTTTGTCAGCCTGGTCATGAATCGGACTCCTGCCTGTGTTTGGAAAATCAATTGTCAAATAACCAATTGTAGGAGGAAGTTTTTCAAGTATAAGTGAAAAATTTTCATAACTTGGTAGCAAACCTGCTCCATTTAAACAAACTAGCACTTTCTTTTGCTTTCGATAAGTAACAGAGAGACTACCAATTTCTGTAGATACTTCAAATCTCTTCATAAAGAAATCCACTCGTTCTATATAATGAATTATTAAAAATCCTTATCCTTTATTTTATCACGTTCTAAGGATTTTCTCAAGTTGGAGGAAGGGGACAACATCTCTACTTTCCCTTCACAAATTCTTCCAAATTACGTTCATGTTGGTACTTAATGGCTGCAGTCTTATCTTTCTCAAAGATAGTCTTGGTAAGGTCACTATGGTTGATGGCGGCGATTGCGACGGTGTAGTGAATGATAGCAGCCAGTTCTTTTACTAGTTCCTCGTTAGAATCCTGAACCTCCTCTTTTCTACCAGAGCGACCATTCAAAACCTCAGCTACTTCTCCGATTTCCTCCACTAGCTTCATAAAGAGACTTTCCTCAGTCCGAGACTGCTAGTAATGTTCCAGTAGATAGTCTTGTAATTGTCTAAACATTAAATCCTTCATATCCTGCTCCTTGCAAAAAAAGCGAAACATTCGTCCCGCCCTTCTTATTTTTCGTCAATAACGATTCTTACTTTTTTGTCTTCAGTTGGGACAGAGTAGACAATCGTTCTTATCGCAGAAATAGTGCGACCCTTACGACCGATTACACGACCCACATCACTTTGATCAAGATCCAAATGATATTCCAAAAATTCTGGTGTATCTTCAATCTTGATAGTTAAGGCATCTGGTTGTGAAATCAAGGGTTTCACAATCGCAATAATGAGATTTTCAATCGTATCCATCTGTCAACCTACTTTAAACTTATTTTGAGAATTTAGAATCGTGGAATTTTTTCAATACACCTTCTTTTGAAAGGATGTTGCGAACTGTATCTGAAGGTTGAGCTCCATCAGCCAACCATGCAAGAACACGGTCTTCTTTCAAAGTTACTTGGTTTTCAGCAACAAGTGGGTTGTAAGTTCCAACTGTTTCGATGAAACGTCCGTCACGTGGTGAACGTGAATCTGCTACGTTGATACGGTAGAAAGGTTTTTTCTTAGAACCCATACGAGTCAAACGGATTTTAACTGCCATTTTTAATATCTCTTTTCTTATTTTTTATTTGAGTGAAATAGCTGAGCTATTTAGCACATGTTCTATTATAGCAGATTTCTGACAGGTGTCAAGAAAAAAACTTGACAGACTATAAAATTCTTAAACCATTTAGAAATTTGTTATATTTTTAAAGAAAAATCAGAAAGAGAATGTCATAAATCCTATTTTAGAAACATTTTATAAAGACCATCAAGTTAAGCCCTTCATATCGCCTGAACGAGATTTGGATACTTGGCTCCTAAATCCTAAGCCCGTTCCCAAACGAATATCAAGGATTTTAAGAACGATATCTACTAATTAATTTATAAAATATGAATCAATAGATTCTAAATAGGGGGAATAATTTAGTTCTGTAAAAATTAACTTCTACACCTATAACGCTTATTCTGACAGACTTTATAACAGTCTAAGAAAAAAAGTAGAGATTCATACAGTATCTAGATTTTTCAAAAATTCTTTATCATCAAATATTATTAACGAAACTATCCAAACCAAATCCGATGCATTGCTTCAAAGAATTCTTTAGTTGTTTGACTAGCGAGGTCTTTTATTAAAAAATTTTTTCAAATAATTGCCACCTTGGCACATAAATTCTTGCTTTCCAAATTTAAATGTGATATATTTATAACATAAAATTTAAGTGTTATATATTTATAACACAAAAAAGGAGTCTATCATGAAAAAAAGTCAAAAAATGCGTGGCCTCATTGCAATGATTGCCGTAGCTCTCTTTATTGATTTTATTGTTTTATTTGGTTCTAATCTTAGTTGGGAACCCAAGTTAGTTATTACTGGTATTTCAGTGTCAGGTCAAATTGTAGCTATTTGGAGCTGGCTACATAAGAGTCAGAAAGGTAAGGAAAAGATTATTTTTGACTTGTCTGCTAAGCTTTACACGATACTTGTGTTTGCAGCAAGCATTTTTTATACAGTAGGAATTTGGGTTGCGACCCCAAGCGAAAGTTCTGCTATTAAAGAATGGATTTTGGGAATTGGCCTCGTTATTGAAGTGATTTTATTTGGTTTTTTCTCTTTGAAAAATGTCAAGGAAACTCCGGACGAACGCTTTTATGCCAATTTAGCAAAAGCAGCTAGCTTGATGTTAGTTTTTACACTAGGCGCACTGATGATCCTAACAGTTATCATTGGGTATATGGGGTCTCTCACTCTTTACATGGGTCAAGTCTTTATTAGCATAGCTGCCTTGATTTTCATCTTTGCGGTTGTCTATTTTATCTTGGAACGGAGAGGATAAGCATGGCCAAAGAAAGCAAGATTATTACTAATCTCAAATCTGTTCGTGAGTCCACAGGCATGACCCAGCAGGAGTTAGCCGACCTCATCGGCATGCGACGCGAGACAATTCTGCACTTGGAAAATAACCGTTACAACCCTTCGCTAGAAATGGCTCTTAAAATTGCTCAAGTTTTTAATCTGAAAGTAGAAGACCTCTTTGAACTCAGACAGCAAGAGGAAGCATAATTCTTTCCGAGACCTAGTATTAAGTTCATTGATTCATTAGGAAGTAAAGTCAAAAGAAAAATCCATTGAAAATGTGCTCTTTTAAAATATAGTAATTCTTTCGAATTAACGTTTGCTAATTGTGATGCTTTACGAGCTTTCTTATGACCTGGTTTCCTAAATACTTTGAGTACACTTATGGCATTGATGCCCCAAAGCAAGTGACTTTTTAGTTGACTTTCTCTAAAACCACCTTGTCACTAATATTTGAAATCCCCTTCCTTTTAGGGTACAATGGTAGAAATGAATTTTTGAGAGGAACAGAATGAAAAAACTAGCAACCCTTCTTTTACTATCCACTGTAGCTCTAGCTGGATGTAGCAACATCCAACGTAGTTTGCGTGGTGATGACTATGTAGATTCTAGCTTGGCCGCTGAGGAAAGCTCCAAAGCAGCAGCCCAATCTGCCAAGGAGCTAAACGATGCTTTAACAAACGAAAACGCCAATTTCCCACAACTATCTAAAGAAGTTGCTGAAAACGAGGCTGAAGTGATTCTCCACACAAGTCAAGGAGATATCCGTATCAAACTCTTCCCTAAACTCGCTCCTCTAGCGGTTGAAAACTTCCTAACTCATGCCAAAGAAGGCTACTATAACGGCATTACCTTCCACCGTGTCATCGATGGCTTCATGGTTCAAACTGGAGATCCAAAAGGGGACGGTACAGGTGGTCAGTCCATCTGGCATGACAAGGATAAGGCTAAAGACAAGGGAACTGGTTTCAAAAACGAGATTACTCCTTATCTCTATAACATCCGTGGTGCTCTTTCTATGGCTAATACTGGTCAACCAAACACCAATGGCAGCCAGTTCTTCATCAACCAAAACTCTACAGATACCTCTGCTAAACTCCCTACAAGCAAGTATCCAAAGAAAATTATCGAAGCCTATAAAGAAGGGGGAAACCCTAGTCTAGATGGAAAACACCCAGTCTTTGGCCAAGTGATTGACGGTATGGATGTTGTGGATAAGATTGCCAAAGCCGAAAAAGATGAAAAAGACAAGCCAACTACTGCTATCACAATCGACAGCATCGAAGTGGTGAAAGACTACGATTTTAAACTCAATGAAAATCAAAGAGCAAACTAGGAAACTAGCCGCAGGCTGTACTTGAGTACGGCAAGGCGACGTTGACGCGGTTTGAATTTGATTTTCGAAGAGTATTAAATCTTAAAAACCTAAAAATACAGTACCCACATACGGTACTGTATTTCTTTTATCCTCATTTTTAAGTTAGATTATTAAAATCCCAGATTTGGTCCATCCAGCCTTCATAGAAGTCTGGTTCGTGGCAGACCATAAGAATAGATCCCTTGTATTCTTTAAGAGCACGTTTGAGTTCACCTTTGGCATCCACATCCAAATGGTTGGTCGGCTCGTCCAGCACTAAAACGTTGTTTTCACGATTCATCAAGAGACAGAAACGAACCTTGGCTTGTTCCCCACCTGACAAGACCTGAATTTGGCTTTCGATATGCTTGGTTGTCAAACCACAACGAGCAAGGGCTGCACGAACTTCTGCTTGGTTGAGAGCTGGAAAGGCATTCCAAACAGCCTCTAGTGGTGTTTGGCGATTGCCTCCTTCTACTTCCTGCTCAAAGTAACCAAGTTCTAGGTAGTCACCGCGTTCAACTTCCCCAGCGATTGGCGGGATAATGCCCAATAGAGACTTCAATAGAGTTGTTTTACCGATACCATTGGCACCAATAATAGCAACCTTTTGATTGCGTTCAAAGGTAAGATTTAAAGGCTTAGTGAGAGGACGGTCATAACCAATTTGCAAATCCTTGGCTTGGAAAATAAAGCGTCCTGGCGTACGAGCTGGTTTGAAATCAAAGGACGGCTTTGGTTTCTCACTTTGCAACTCGATAATATCCATCTTATCCAATTTCTTCTGACGAGACATGGCCATGTTTCGTGTTGCAACACGCGCTTTGTTTCGTGCGACGAAGTCCTTGAGGTCTGCAATTTCTTTTTGTTGACGTTCGTAGGCAGCCTCTAGCTGAGATTTCTTCATAGCATAGACTTCTTGGAACTGGTAGTAGTCACCAGAGTATCGTGTCAACTGTTGATTTTCCACATGGTAGACAATATTGATAACGTCGTTCAGGAATGGAATATCGTGTGAAATGAGAACAAAGGCATTCTCATAGTTTTGGAGATAGCGCTTGAGCCAGTCAATATGCTCAGCATCCAAGTAGTTGGTCGGCTCGTCCAAAAGCAAGATATCGGGCTTTTCAAGGAGGAGTTTAGCCAAAAGTACCTTGGTTCTTTGCCCACCTGACAAAGAGGTCACATCCGTATCCATGCCAAAGTCCATAACACCAAGGGCACGCGCTACTTCGTCAATCTTAGCATCCAAGGTATAGAAATCACGACTCTCCAGACGGTCTTGAAGTTCACCCACTTCTTCCATGAGAGCATCAACATCCGCACCGTCTTCAGCCATTTCCATATAAAGGTCATTGATACGAGCTTCTGCTTTAAAAAGCTCATCAAAAGCTGTACGGAGCACATCGCGCACCGACTGCCCTTCAGCAAGGACTGAGTGCTGATCCAAGTAACCAGCAGTCACATATTTGGACCACTCAACCTTCCCTTCATCTGGCAACATTTTACCAGTCACGATACTCATAAAGGTTGATTTCCCTTCACCATTAGCACCAACCAAACCGATATGTTCCCCCTTTAGGAGACGGAAGGACACATCTTCAAAAATTGCACGGTCACCAAAACCGTGACTCAGATTTTTAACTTCTAAAATACTCATTTTAATTCCTTATCTTGTTTTTATGTAATTGTTTATAGAGGAGCCAAGCCAAATAGCCTCCCAAGGTATTGGTCCACAAATCATCAATCTCAAAGACGCGATTGAAATCAAAGAAAAAGTCCAAGACTAACTGCGTACACTCGATTCCAAGACTCACTAAAAAGCTAAAAAGAAGAACCTTTCTTGTTTTCTGCAAGTTTGGAAAGAGATAAAGGAGTTGGAAAATCAGAGGAAAAAGCAAGAAAACATTAAGGATATTTTGTAGAAAAATCCAACATAATTGTCCCATATCACTCACTTCACCCAGTTTCCAGAAAGAATTGAAAGGAGTCAAAAGAAAAACCAGGCGTCCAAGATGCTGAATACCTGGAGTTTCCACCCCCACGGGAGAATGTTCTTGAGGAGTAAAGCAAAAGTAAACTATACAAATACTATAGAAAATGACTCCCCAGACCAAAATATGATTATAAGTCTTCTTCATCATTAAGGATTGACTGCTGCGACTGCTTTCTGGCGGTCACGTTTCATTGTATTGGAACGTAATTGTCCACAAGCTGCATCAATATCTGTACCATGCTCTTGACGAACCACACAGTTGACCCCTTTTTTCTTAAGTGTATCATAGAAGGCCAGGACGCTCTCTTTAGGACTACGGCTATATTGGTCATGCTCACTAACTGGGTTATAAGGAATCAAGTTTACATAAGACAATTTCTTGATATTCTTGAGCAATTCAGCCAATTCCAAGGCTTGTTCTACACCGTCATTGACTTCATTGAGCATGATATACTCAAAGGTCACACGACGATTGGTTGTTTCGATATAGTACTCAATAGCTGCAAAGAGTTTTTCAATCGGAAAGGCACGGTTAATCTTCATAATGCTTGAGCGCAATTCATTGTTGGGTGCGTGAAGTGACACGGCAAGATTGACCTGAACCCCTTCATTAGCAAAGTCACGAATTTTATGGGCCAAACCTGAGGTTGAAACCGTGATGTGACGAGCACCGATGGCCATTCCTTTATCATCATTGATAGTACGAACGAAATTCAAGACATTATTGTAGTTATCAAATGGTTCACCAATTCCCATGACAACGATATGGCTGACGCGTTCGTCCTGACCACACTCATCAAAGTATTTCTGAACCAGCATGATTTGCGCTACGATTTCCCCATTATTGAGGTCACGTTGTTTCTTAATCAAACCAGAGGCACAGAAGGTACAACCGATATTACAGCCGACCTGAGTGGTCACACAGACAGACAAACCATAGTGTTGACGCATGAGTACTGTCTCAATCAGCATTCCATCTGGCAATTCAAAAAGATATTTAACGGTACCATCAGCAGACTCTTGAACGATACGCTGTTTCAAGGGATTGACCACAAACTGGTCATTAAGCTTAGCAATCAAATCCTTGGAAAGGTTGGTCATTTCTTCAAATGACTGGACACGTTTACGGTAAAGCCATTCCCAGATTTGATCTGCACGGAATTTCTTTTCTCCCTGCTCCAAAACCCATTCCTGCATGGTTTGACGTGTTAAACTATAAATTGAGGGTTTCATTTCTTCTCCTTATTCTCTACTCACTTCTGACGAATGACAAAATGACGTTGCCCCTTGTCCTCTTTCTGAGAATACTGGTCCTTCTGACGACGTCTATTTTTCTTATCTGCATTCGGTTTTCGTTTGGTTTGAGTCGGTTTCTTTCCTTTTTTAGAAGGTGTTTCTTCTTCCTTCTTACGCATTTTCTTGTCAAATGATGCTCGCTTAGGGGCTTCATTTTCTAAGACAAAATAGGCACAACCATAACTACAATACTCTAAAAGGTAGTCTTGTAAACGACTGATTTTTTCAAGATTTTCCTCTGTTCGGTCATCCTTGTAAAAACCTCGTAGGCGAAGCTGTTCATTACTCCAGTCCCCAACGATATAATCAAACTTGGTTAAGACTTCTGAAAAACGCTGATTAAAAGCCGTCACATCAAAGGCATCCTTGATATTTTCCACCAAGGAAAAAGCTATCCCTTCCGTTTCAACCTTGTCCCCGTGTAAATGGAACTCAGGACCAGGAAACTTGTTATAGTTGTATAATTCAGGTGCAATTTCTTTTCGCATAGATATCCTTTTTTCACGATTACTTAATACTTTATTCTACCATAATTTCTAGCAGTTAGCACATTTCTCATAAAAATGAAAAAAGTCTGACGATTTTGTCAGACCAAAATAATACAACCTTAAAAAGAGAAGAACAATTCTTCCCTCCAACTATCATTATTTAGCAGCTGCGTACAATTCATCTACTTTGTTCCAGTTGATCACTGAGAAGAAAGCTTTGATGTAGTCAGGACGCACGTTGCGGTATTTCACATAGTAAGCATGTTCCCAAACGTCCAAGCCCAAGATTGGTTTTTTACCTTCTGAGATTGGTGTGTCTTGGTTTGCTGTTGAAGTCACTTCAAGCTTCCCTTCTTTGTTGACAACCAACCATGCCCAGCCAGAACCAAAACGAGTTGTTGCTGCTGCAGTGAAGGCTGCTTGGAAGTCTTCAAATGAACCAAATGTTGCATCGATTGCTGCTGCAAGTTCTGCTGAAGGAGCTGTTTTCTCAGGAGTCATCAATTCCCAGAAAAGAGCGTGGTTCAAGTGTCCACCACCGTTGTTGATAAGTGCTTGACGGATATCAGCTGGGATAGATTCTACATCAGCAAGCAAAGCTTCAAGGTCTTCACCGATTTCAGGGTGTTTTTCTAGAGCTGCATTAGCATTGTTGACATAAGTTTGATGGTGTTTGTCATGGTGCAAGTGCATTGTTTCCGCATCGATGTATGGTTCCAAAGCGTCGTATGCATATGGAAGATCTGGTAAGATAATAGCCATCTGTAATACCTCTTTTTCTTTCTATATGAAAATGATAACGCAAACATTCACTTTTTTCAAGTTTTTTGCTTATAGATAATGAAATCACTGAGATACTTTCTAATCATACTCTTCGAAAATCTCTTCAAACCGCGTCAACGTCGCCTTGGATTATATATGTGACTGACTTCGTCAGTTCTATCTACAACCTCAAAGCAGTGCTTTGAGCAACCTGCGGCTAGTTTCCTAGTTTGCTCTTTGATTTTCATTGAGTATAAAATAAGCAAATCAGCAAGAAACCTACGACAAGCTAATCTTGACACGGGTTGTAGTTTCAAAAAAATGTCAATTGACCTGACTAGCAATCTGTAGGAGTGCCTTTTCAAAAAGGAAACTCTTTTCATAAAGACCTGTCTTAATCTGATAGTCTGTCTCAATCAAATAGGAAATAGATTGCTTCAGAAAGCTCAAGGAAAGTCCTCGTGAATCTCTTAATGCAAACTTGATTTGATAGGGATTAGGATTGCGTCCCAGATAACTACCTAAACTACTTGCAATCTGAGATTCTGTTTGCCCAGACTCTGATAAAATCTTCACCTGAATAAAAGTCCTAAATTGTCCCAGCATGACTGCAATCAACTTGATTTCGTCTTCACCTTGCAAGGTCAAGTCTCTAACCAAGTCGCGCGCCTGGTCCATCTTTTTAGTCAAAATAAACTGAGTTAAATCAAAAATATTGTCCTGTAAGGTCTTGGGAATAGCGTTGACAATATCCTCTTCTTCGATAACAGAATCTGCCTTATAGGACTGTAAAAAGAGGAGATTTTTCTGAATTTCGCTAAATTGAAAACCCGACTTGACGAGAAGATTTTCAAAAGAATGATTGGCAAACTGCAGACCTTGTTTCTGGCTCCACTTTTGGAAATACTGGCGCAATTCTTGTTCTTTTGCTTCTACTGCATCAAAGACCTTGGCATCACGCTTCAGTAATTTAACCAACCGTCTTTTGCTATCCAACTTTCCTTCTGCAAAGATCAACAACTTGGTTGTTGGTGAAGGATTGTCAAGGTATTCCTCAAATGACTTAAGCTCATCATCTGTCAAAAAGCGTTTCTTGGCTGTTGTGATATCGACAAAATGGTCTAATATCACGATTTTCTCATCCGCAAAGAAAGGAAGACTGACCAACTCCAGTTCTACATCCTTGTAGACCACTTCTTTCATATCAAAATAGGCAAAGTTGAGGTCAGCAGAATCATAGCCAATCTGTTTCAACACTTGACTTTTCATCACTTCAAACTGGCCCTGATCTGTCCCTGTAAATAGGCTCAGACTAGGTAAATTTGCTAGAGTCAGTTTTTGACTCTCTTCAATGGCTAGCATCTTCTCTCCTTTCTTCTGATTTTTCGATTTAATTTAGTCGATATAGCGCAATTTCCCACGGAAATCTTCTAAGCTCTCGTAGCCTTTTTCCACCATGATTGCTTTCAGTTCATTGGTAATACGATCAAAAGCACCGACGCCTTCTTTGTGAAGGGTAGTTCCCACCTGCACCATACTTGCTCCACAGAGAATATGTTCAAAGGCATCACGACCAGTCAAAACACCACCTGTACCAATGATTTGAATTTGAGGGTTTAAGCGTTGATAAAAGGCATGAACATTAGCTAAAGCAGTCGGTTTGATATACTCACCACCAATGCCACCGAAACCATTTTTAGGACGAATAACGACGGACTCATTTTCTATATATAGGCCGTTTCCGATTGAGTTGACGCAGTTGACAAACTTAAGAGGATACTTATTGAAAATAGCTGCCGCTTGGTCAAAGTGAACAATGTCAAAATATGGTGGCAATTTAATTCCAAGAGGTTTGGTGAAGTAGGAAAATACTTCTGCCAAAATCCGGTCTGTTGTCTCAAAATCATAGGCAATCTGAGGGTTTCCTGGAACATTTGGACAGGAGAGGTTTAGCTCAGTCAGACCACGAAAATCACTCTCTTGGACTTTTTTCAAAATAGTATGGGTTTCCTCTGGAGACATACCAACTAGAGATAAGAAGAAAGTTCGATTTGGCTCTTTTTCCTGCAGATCCAAAAGGTAGTCCAGATAGTAGTCTAAGCCCTTATTTGGCAAACCCATAGAGTTGATAGAACCAAGTGGAACATCTTGATAACGTGGTTCAGGGTTCCCCTGACGAAAGTCCAAGGTCGCAGTCTTTGTGACAAAGGTTCCTGCAACTGAGTTTTTAACCCCTTCTAGCTCCTCTATCGTCATACAAGCCACACCTGCTGCATTCATCAAACAATTGTCAAACTCAAAACCAGCAATTTGCGTTTTCGTTGATACCATGATTCTGATCCTCCAGATTCCTTTTATTGCTAATATTATACCATATTTTCAGATTTTCTCTTTGAGAAAGGCATTTATAAGAAAAACGTTCGTTTTTTATCTACTTTCAAAAAATCCAAAAAACTAAATTGAAAGAATTTTTAGAAAATTTTTGTTTTTTCTCTTTACAGTTAAAAAAAATTCTGCTATAATGACACACATAATTAAATTAGAATTTAAGGAGAACGATATGACATCTGCTAAAGAATATATCCAAAGCGTGTTTGAAACTGTAAAAGCTCGTAACGGGCACGAGGCTGAATTCCTCCAAGCTGTTGAAGAATTTTTCAACACTTTAGAACCTGTATTCGAAAAACACCCTGAGTATATCGAAGAAAATATCTTGGCACGTATTACCGAGCCAGAGCGCGTGATTTCTTTCCGTGTTCCTTGGGTTGACCGTGATGGAAAAATTCAAGTAAACCGTGGTTACCGTGTTCAATTCAACTCAGCTGTTGGGCCATACAAAGGCGGACTTCGTTTCCACCCAACTGTAAACCAAGGGATTTTGAAATTCCTCGGATTTGAACAAATCTTCAAAAATGTCTTGACTGGACTTCCTATCGGTGGAGGTAAAGGTGGATCAGACTTCGATCCTAAAGGTAAAACAGATGCTGAAGTGATGCGTTTCTGCCAAAGCTTCATGACTGAATTGCAAAAACACATCGGACCATCACTTGACGTACCTGCTGGTGATATCGGTGTTGGTGGACGTGAGATTGGTTACCTTTACGGTCAATACAAACGCCTTAACCAATTTGATGCTGGTGTCTTGACTGGTAAACCTCTTGGATTTGGTGGTAGCTTGATTCGTCCAGAAGCAACTGGTTACGGTTTAGTTTACTACACTGAAGAAATGCTTAAAGCAAACGGTAATAGCTTTGCTGGTAAGAAAGTGGTCATTTCAGGTTCTGGTAATGTAGCTCAATACGCTCTTCAAAAAGCAACTGAACTTGGTGCAACTGTTATCTCTGTATCTGACTCGAATGGTTATGTCATCGATGAAAACGGAATCGACTTCGATCTCTTGGTAGATGTTAAAGAAAAACGTCGTGCTCGTTTGACTGAGTATGCTGCTGAAAAAGCAACTGCAAGCTACCACGAAGGTTCTGTATGGACTTACGCTGGAAACTATGACATTGCTCTTCCATGTGCTACTCAAAACGAAATCAACGGTGAAGCAGCTAAACGTTTGGTTGCTCAAGGCGTGATCTGTGTATCTGAAGGTGCCAACATGCCAAGCGACCTTGATGCCATCAAAGTTTACAAAGAAAATGGTATCTTCTACGGACCTGCAAAAGCTGCCAACGCTGGTGGTGTAGCCGTTTCAGCTCTTGAAATGAGCCAAAATAGCCTTCGCCTCTCATGGACTCGTGAAGAAGTTGATGGACGTCTCAAAGACATCATGACAAACATCTTCAACACAGCTAAAACAACTTCAGAAACATATGGTCTTGATAAAGATTACCTTGCAGGAGCTAACATCGCTGCCTTTGAAAATGTAGCAAACGCTATGGTTGCACAAGGTATTGTTTAAGATTCATTTGCTTAATCCTCAATCGCTTAGATTGGGGATTTTTAGCTTGAATTAAACAGTTGGAAAATTATAGTTAAATGAAATAAAAACCGAACAAATTGATTGCGGAATTCAAACCAATTTCTAACAATGTTTTATAAAACTCAGTGGACTATTCTAAATTCAATCTATTTTATACTTTTCGAAAATCTCTTCAAACCACGTCAGCGTCACCTTACCGTAGATATGGTCACTGACTTCGTCAGTCTTA
>NZ_VMLG01000007.1:0-111668 GCF_013276565.1 Streptococcus sp. 53 | reverse complement strand
AATATTATAGAGCCTTTTATTTACACTCAATAAAAATCAAAGAGCAAACTAGGAAACTAGCCACAGGTTGCTCAAAGCACTGCTTTGAGGTTGTAGATGAAACTGACGAAGTCAGCTCAAAACATGGTTTTGAGGTTGTGGATAGAACTGACGAAGTCAGTAACCATACATACGGTAAGGCGACGCTGACGTGGTTTGAAGAGATTTTCGAAGAGTATTAACTATTATGCTTTACAAACTAGTGTAGAAGTAGTATACTATAGGTGGAGCTACTAGTAGGTATTACAAAATAGATTAGAAGGGAGAAGTGATGAAGGAAACTCAACTATTAAAAGGTGTTCTTGAAGGTTGTGTCTTGGATATGATTGGTCAAAAAGAGCGATATGGTTATGAGTTGGTTCAAACTTTGCGAGAGACTGGATTTGACACCATTGTTCCGGGAACTATTTATCCTTTGTTGCAAAAGTTAGAAAAAAATCAATGGATAAGAGGCGACATGCGTCCGTCGCCAGATGGTCCAGATCGGAAGTATTTTTCGTTAACTAAAGAAGGAGAAGAGCGTGTCTCGGTCTTTTGGCAACAATGGGACGATTTGAGTCAAAAAGTAGAAGGAATTAAGAATGGGGGTTAAACCATGAAGAAAATGAAGTATTACGAAGAAACAAGCGCTTTGCTGCATGAGTTTTCTGAGGAGAATCAGCAGTATTTTGAGGAACTGTGGGATAGTTTTAATCTTGCTGGATTTCTCTATGATGAGGACTATCTCAGAGAGCAGATTTATTTGATGATGTTAGATTTCTCAGAAGCAGAACGAGATGGCATGAGTGCAGAGGATTATCTAGGTAAGGATCCTAAAAAATTAATGAAAGAGATGCTCAAGGAAGCGCCACGTAGTTCTATCAAGGAGTCCCTTTTGACGCCAATTCTTGTCCTAGCGGTATTACGTTATTATCAACTACTAAGTGATTTTTCTAAAGGTCCTCTCTTAACAGTCAATTTGCTCACATTTTTAGGGCAACTTCTTCTTTTTCTGATTGGTTTTGGACTTGTGGCCACAATCTTACGTTGGGGGCTAGTCCAAGATTCTCCTAAAATGAAAATTGGCACTTATATTGTCGTTGGGATTCTTGTCCTTCTAGTTGTTCTGGGGTATGTAGGAATGGCAAGCTTCATACAAGAAGGAGCCTTTTATCTTCCTGCTCCCTGGGATAGTTTCCTTGTCTTTACGCTTTCTCTAGTCATCAGTATTTGGAATTGGAAAGAAGCGGTCTTTCGTCCCTTTGTCAGTATGATTGTTGCCCATCTTATTGTAGGCTCTCTGCTCCGTTATTATGCGTGGATGGGCATTTCAAATGTTTTCCTCACAAAGATTATTCCTTTAGCAGTTCTCTTTATTGGCATTTTTCTCTTGTTCCGTGGGTTTAAGAAGATAAAATGGAGTGAAATATAGTCAAAAAGCCGTTGCAAAGCGGTTTTTTGTTATAATGAAAGGAAGAATGTTAGAAATTTAAGGAGAAAAATTTGATGAGATACATAACTCTTGGTCAAGATGACAAAGAATTATCAGAAATTGTTCTCGGAATGATGAGAATAGAAGATAAGTCTGTAAAAGAAGTTGAAGAGCTTGTAGAAACAGCACTTTCTGTTGGAAGCAATGCTTTTGACTTGGCTGATATTTATGGTCGTGGTCGTTGTGAAGAACTGTTAGGTCTTGTCCTAAAAAATCGTCCAGATTTAAGAGAAAAGATGTGGATTCAGTCCAAATGTGGCATTCGCATTGAAGAATTTACCTATTTTGATTTTTCTAAGGACTATATTATAAAATCAGTTGACGGAATTTTGCAAAGATTGAAGATTGATCATCTAGATAGCTTGCTTCTTCATCGACCAGATGCTTTGATGGAATCTGACCAAGTAGCAGAAGCCTTTGATCTCCTTTATAAACAAGGTAAGGTTCGAAATTTTGGAGTTTCTAATCAAAATCCTATGATGATGGAGTTGCTTAAAAAAGATGTCAAGCAGCCGTTAGCTGTTAATCAGCTACAATTGAGTGCAGCTTTTACTCCAGGATTTGAATCAGGTTTTCATGTTAATATGGAAGATAGTCAAGCAGCTATGCGAGATGGCAGCATTTTTGAATATTGCAAATTACACGATGTGGTCATTCAAGCATGGTCTGTATTACAATTCGGGTATTTTAAAGGGAATTTTGTTGGCAATGAGAAGTTCCAACAACTAAATCAAGTCCTAAATCGATTAGCATTAAAATACAGTGTGAACCCATCAGCTATTGCTATCGCTTGGGTGTTACGCTACCCAGCAAAAATGCAGGCAGTCGTAGGAACAACCAATCCTAAGCACTTGAGAGAAGTTAGCCAAGCGGCAAACTTTAATTTAACAAGAAAAGAATGGTATGAAATTTATCTTGCTGCAGGGAATGATTTGCCTTAGGAAAAAATGCATTTAAAGAAATCACAGTCAAAAAAACGTTGGAAAACATTTTTTGTTATCTGACCATTTGTCTGTCTTGATTCGTTAGGTACGGTTCATCAACGGATGATTATGATTTAACTATTCTGATTTACATACTATCAGGGAAGCAGTATCCCATAATTGACGGCACGCTAGTAGGTACTATAAAATGGACTAGAGTACTTTTTCGATTGGGTATAAAACATCATAGAGAATAAAAAAGGTTAGGATTTTTTGTCCTAACCTTTTTTTACATGTAATAAACAATGGCGATGTATTGGAGTGCGGACGCAGCTAGGATAAAGAGATGCCAAATCATGTGGAAATAAGGTTTTTTCTTGGCGTAAAATCCAGCTCCAACTGTATAAGAGAGTCCGCCAGTTACCATGAGACTCCAGAAAATGGGTGTCGTTTGACTGATAATGGCAGGAATGATAGTTAGAACCAACCAGCCCATAATCAGGTAAAGAGCAAGGCTAAATTTCTCATTGACTTTTTTAGCAAAGATTTTATAGAGGATGCCGAAAATGGTCGTTCCCCATTGGATGGCAATAATTAGATAGCCAAACCAGTTATTCATTAAGGTCAAGACGACGGGCGTGTATGAGCCTGCAATAGCAACATAAATCATAGAATGATCAATGATTCTCAAGACATATTTGTGGGTCGAACCATAGGCCATAGAGTGATAAATGGTGGATGAGAGGAACATGAGAAAAAGGCTGATAACAAAAATGGAAACGCCGATAGAGGATAAAAATCCGTGTGTTTCGTAACTATAGGTGGATGAAATAGGCAGCAAGATGAGCATGATGACGGCACCCACAGCATGGGTCACGCTATTGGCAATCTCCTCTCCAAAACTGAGTTGTTTGCTGAGTTTAAGACTAGTATTCATTAGATTTCCTCCTCTTCAGTATGATGGATTAAGTCTAGGGTTTGATGATAGAGCTTAACGGTTTGGCAGCTGGTTTGGATAATGGGGTTAGCTGGGTCAATTCCTTGGTTCATGTAGTCCACAAAAGCATCGTAGAGTTGGTCTGAACTTGCTTGAGTTTGGAGAGTATTCAGTGTCTGAGCTATTTCTTGAATAGAAAATACAGACTTGAGGGTTGTAATAGCAATCAAACGGGCAATCTGTTGGCGTTGGTATTTTTTCTTGTCAGGCTTTGTAAGATAACCATGTTTGACATAGTTATTGACCATGGATGCTGTTAGCCCCTTATCTTTATCTGGAGAGACAGGAGCGCAGACCTGATTGACATAGAGCAAAACCTGGTCCAGATAGAGGTCAATGTTTGGAATTTCTGCCCATTTTGGGTAGGAAAAGGTAGTTTTCATTTTAAACTCCTTATAATCTAGTTTTAATAACTAGATTATAAAATAATAAAAACAGAAAGTCAAGTTTTAACTGCTTGTGAAAAGGCTTAAATTATGCTATGATGGGAGAAACTAGTCAGAAATGAGGAGAAAAGATGGAGATTCGTTTAGCTTTTCCAAATGAAGTAGATGCCATCATGCAGGTGATGGAGGAAGCCAAGAAATGTTTAGCAGATGCTGGTAGTGACCAGTGGCAAAATGGTTATCCAAATGCGGACATTATTATCGATGATATTATCTCAGGTCAAGCCTACGTAGCCTTGGAAGAGGGAGAACTACTAGCCTATGCAGCTGTGACCAAAAGTCCAGAGGCAGCCTATGAAGCTATTTATGAAGGAAAATGGCAAGCTGGAGAGTCAGAGTACCTAGTCTTTCACCGTATTGCTGTGGCAGCAGATGTGCAGGGACAAGGAGTTGCTCAGACTTTCCTAGAGGGCTTGATTGAAGGTTTTGACTATCTAGATTTTCGCTCAGATACGCATGTTGCAAACAAGGCCATGCAGCATATTTTTGAAAAACTAGGATTTAAACAGGTCGGAAAAGTTCCAGTTGATGGCGAACGCTTGGCCTATCAAAAATTGAAGAAATAATGCAAAAGAAGTACGTAAAAATGCTCTACTTTTCGCCAATAGGAATCTTGTCTGTGGTTGCCGACGAGCAATATCTGTATGGCATTTGGGTGCAGGAGCAGAAGCATTTTGAGAGGGGACTAGGAGATGAAACGATAGAAGCAGTTGTTAGTCATCCCATTTTAGACCCAGTTATCACTTGCTTAGATGCTTACTTTAAAGGCCAGCCTCAAGATTTATCCGACTTGCCCTTGGCTCCAATCGGAACAGATTTTGAAAAGAGAGTTTGGTCCTATTTACAGGAAATTCCTTATGGTCAGACAGTGACCTATGGACAAATAGCCCAAGACCTGCAAGTGGCTTCTGCTCAGGCAATTGGTGGAGCGGTGGGACGCAATCCTTGGTCTATCCTAGTACCTTGTCATCGTGTGCTAGGAGCAGGCAAGCGTCTGACAGGTTATGCTGCAGGAGTGGAAAAGAAAGCCTGGCTCTTGGAGCATGAAGGTGCAGATTTTAAAGAGATAAACAATAGAAAGTGAAAGATATGTTAGAATTTATCGAATACCCAAAATGTTCAACTTGTAAAAAAGCAAAACAAGAATTAAACCAACTCGGTGTGGACTACAAAGCTGTTCACATCGTGGAAGAAACACCCAGCCAAGAAGTCATTTTGAACTGGCTAGAAACCTCAGGATTTGAATTGAAACAATTTTTCAACACCAGTGGAATCAAATACCGTGAATTAGGGCTAAAAGATAAGGTAGGAAGTTTATCAAATCAAGAAGCAGCTCAGTTGCTAGCAAGCGACGGTATGTTATTAAAACGACCGATTTTAGTAGAAAATGGAACTGTTAAGCAAATCGGTTATCGAAAAGCTTATGAAGAATTGGGACTGAAATAGTTTTTACTTATCTCTTTGATAGATAAAATATATAACCTCCCTGTTTCAAAGTATGATAAACTAGTAGGTAGACAAAGTCTGTATCTGACCGTAGCAAATAATTTCATTGACGGCAGAAGTATGGTAGAATGAATCATTATCAGGAGAGGATATTTTTATGAATGTTACAACGATTTTAGCATCAGATTGGTACCAAAACTTGATGCAATTGATTCCGGATGGCAAGCTGTTTAGCCTGCGTTCGGTCTTTGATGGAATTCCGAGAATTGTCCAACAACTTCCAACAACGATTATGTTGACAATTGGTGGTGCCTTTTTTGGCTTGGTTTTGGCGCTTCTTTTTGCCATTGTGAAAATCAATCGTGTCAAGATTTTATACCCCTTACAGGCCTTCTTTGTTAGTTTCTTAAAAGGGACACCGATTTTAGTGCAACTCATGTTGACCTACTACGGAATTCCTTTGGCTTTGAAAGCTATCAATCAGCAATGGGGAACTGGTCTTAATATCAATGCTATTCCAGCCGCTGCTTTTGCCATTGTTGCCTTTGCTTTTAATGAGGCGGCTTATGCCAGTGAAACTATTCGTGCAGCCATTCTCTCAGTCAATCCTGGTGAGATTGAGGCGGCACGCAGTCTGGGGATGACCCGAGCACAAGTTTATCGTCGCGTGATTATTCCAAATGCGGCCGTTGTGGCGACTCCAACCTTAATCAATTCCCTAATTGGCTTGACCAAGGGAACTTCCTTAGCCTTTAGTGCGGGTGTTGTAGAAGTCTTTGCCCAAGCTCAGATTTTGGGTGGAGCTGATTATCGTTACTTTGAGCGATTCATCTCTGTAGCCCTTGTTTATTGGGTAGTCAATATTGGAATTGAGAGCCTCGGTCGTTTTATCGAGAGAAAAATGGCTATTTCTGCACCAGATACAGTGCAAACAGATGTGAAAGGAGACCTTCGTTAATGATTAAGATTTCGAATTTAAGCAAATCCTTTTCAGGACAGACTGTCTTGGATCATCTGGACTTGGATATTCAAAAAGGGGAAGTTGTAGCCTTGATTGGTTCTTCAGGAGCTGGAAAATCAACCTTTCTTCGCAGTCTCAATTATCTTGAAACACCTGATAGTGGCTCGATTCAGATTGATGATTTCTCGGTTGATTTTTCTAAAATCACTCAAGAAGAAATCCTTGCCCTACGTCGCAAGTTATCTATGGTATTTCAGCAGTTTAATTTGTTTGAACGCCGCACGGCACTTGATAATGTGAAAGAAGGCTTGGTTGTTGTCAAGAAATTATCTGACCAAGAAGCGACTAAGATTGCCAAGGAAGAGTTGGCTAAGGTTGGGCTTTCTGACCGTGAAAACCATTATCCTCGACATTTATCAGGAGGACAGAAGCAACGGGTTGCCTTGGCGCGTGCTCTTGCCATGAAACCAGATGTCTTGCTCTTGGACGAACCAACTTCAGCCCTTGACCCAGAATTGGTCGGTGAAGTAGAGAAGTCTATTGCAGATGCTGCTAAGTCAGGTCAAACCATGATTTTAGTCAGCCATGACATGTCCTTTGTAGCCCAAGTGGCTGATAAGATTCTCTTCTTAGATAAGGGGAAAATCATTGAGTCTGGAACTCCGGATGAGATTATCCACCATCCTAAAGAAGAGCGGACAAAAGAATTCTTTGCTAGTTACAAACGGACTTATATTTGATATAATAGATAAAGAAAAACTCAGTTAGCTGGACTAGCTGAGTTTACTCTTTAAAAAAGATAGAAATGAGAGAAATCATGCTACTGCAACTATTTTCTTTATATTTCGAGAGTTTGATCTTGACCACTATCCTCGTCCTGATTTTTTTAGGGATTTGGATTGGACTGAGAGCCATGTCGGGAGTTGATAAGACAGCCAAGGCTCGCCAAGCCCATCTCTATGATATGATTATGATTGGAGTTTTGGTTGTTCCAGTATTATCCTTTGCGGTTATGAGTTTAATTCTTGTTTTCAAAGCATAATCCTTGCATGATTGACAAGAAAGAGTTAGAATAAAGATAGTTACAACAAGAAAGAAGGAAACTATATGTACGATACTATTATTATCGGTGCTGGACCTGCAGGGATGACTGCAGCCTTGTATGCTGCTCGAAGCAATCTGAAAGTAGCCTTGATTGAAGGTGGTCTGCCAGGTGGTCAGATGAATAATACATCTGATATTGAAAATTACCCAGGATACGCTAATATTAGTGGGCCAGAATTGGCAGAAAAGATGTTTGAACCGCTTGAAAATCTTGGTGTTGAGCATATTTATGGCTATGTTAAAAATGTAGAAGACCATGGTGATTTTAAGAAAGTGATGACTGATGACCAAACATATGAAACACGTACAGTTATCGTAGCAACTGGTTCTAAACACCGTCCTTTGGGAGTACCTGGAGAAGAAGAACTGAACAGTCGTGGTGTTTCTTACTGTGCCGTGTGTGATGGTGCTTTCTTCCGTGACCAAGATTTGTTGGTAGTTGGTGGTGGAGATTCAGCTGTTGAAGAAGCCCTCTTCTTGACTCGTTTTGCTAAGACTGTTACCATTGTTCACCGTCGTGACCAACTTCGTGCCCAAAAGGTTTTACAAGACCGCGCCTTTGCGAATGAGAAAATCAGCTTTATCTGGGATTCTGTAGTGAAGGAAATCAAGGGTGAAAACCGAGTAGAATCTGTCGTATTTGAAAATGTGAAAACAGGTCAAGTGACAGAACAAGCCTTCGGTGGCGTCTTTATCTATGTTGGATTGGACCCTCTTAGCGATTTTGTTAAAGAATTGAATATCCAAGATCAGGCTGGATGGATTGTGACAGATAACCACATGAAAACTGCAGTTGATGGTATCTTTGCAGTTGGAGATGTTCGCTTGAAGGACCTTCGACAAGTGACAACGGCAGTTGGAGATGGGGCTATCGCTGGTCAAGAAGCTTATAAATTTATCACAGAACATAGTTAATTATAAAAACGCATAGTATCAGATTTACAAAAAATTTGACACTATGCGCTTTATTGTGGGAAAATTAATTTCATTTTCTACTGAAATTGAGTTTTGCCAGCCTCTTATATTTTTAGAAAAATCCTTTAATCTTTCCAACGAGGCCATCAAGACCTTCAGAACCAGAAATCAACTGCTGAGCTTGAGAGAAGTATTCTCCAAGTTGGTCTTGGTTTTCTGCAACAAATGTCTTTGCAGCTTCGAAATCTTTTGTTTCGATTAATTTTTTTACTTGGTTAAACAAATCTAATGGGTTCATCCTATTTCTCCTTTTCTATACTTACCTATTTAATCATCTTTATGGTAAAAAATCAACTGTTGCTACTTTTGGCTAGGACCTGTTTTTATCTACAAGTTCTCATAACTAAGATTCTGACTACCAAAACAAGGTAGACATAAAAATAAAAATGTTCGGTTTTTTCTAGTGTATCCATGAAATAAAAACGGATACATGTTATAATAGAAATAGCTCTTTAATGGAGGTGTTTGAGTGGAAAATCTGAAGAAAATGGCAGGTATCAAGGCTGCTGAGTTCGTGAGCGATGGAATGGTCGTTGGACTTGGAACAGGCTCGACTGCCTATTATTTTGTCGAAGAAATCGGTCGTCGTATCAAGGAAGAAGGATTGCAGATTACAGCTGTAACAACTTCTAGTGTGACTAGTAAACAGGCTGAAGGTCTTAACATCCCGCTCAAGTCTATTGACCAAGTAGACTTGGTTGATGTGACGGTTGACGGGGCGGATGAAGTGGATAGCCAGTTTAACGGAATCAAAGGCGGTGGTGGTGCCCTTCTGATGGAGAAGGTTGTAGCAACGCCCTCAAAAGAATATATTTGGGTGGTGGATGAAAGCAAGCTGGTAGACAAACTAGGTGCTTTTAAATTGCCAGTAGAAGTGGTTCAGTATGGTGCAGAGCAGGTCTTTCGTCGTTTTGAACGAGCTGGCTACAAACCAAGTTTCCGTGAAAAAGATGGCCAACGTTTTGTGACCGATATGCAGAACTTTATCATTGACCTTGCCTTGGATGTCATTGAAGATCCAATTGCTTTCGGACAAGAATTGGACCATGTCGTTGGTGTCGTGGAGCACGGCTTATTCAACCAAATGGTGGATAAGGTAATCGTTGCTGGACAAGATGGCGTTCAGATTTTAACCTCAAGAAAAGAAAAATAGAAGGGGGCATAAGATGTCTAAATTTAATCGTATTCACTTGGTAGTACTGGATTCTGTAGGAATCGGAGCTGCACCAGATGCCAATAACTTTGTCAATGCAGGGGTTCCAGATGGTGCCTCTGACACACTGGGACACATTTCAAAAACAGTTGGTTTGAATGTCCCAAACATGGCTAAAATCGGTCTTGGAAATATTCCTCGTGAAACTCCTCTTAAGACTGTACCGGCAGAAAGCAATCCAACAGGTTATGCAACAAAATTGGAAGAGGTATCCCTTGGTAAGGACACTATGACTGGGCACTGGGAAATCATGGGACTCAACATTACTGAGCCTTTCGATACTTTCTGGAACGGATTCCCAGAAGAAATCTTGACAAAAATCGAAGAATTCTCGGGACGCAAGGTCATTCGTGAAGCCAACAAACCTTACTCAGGTACAGCTGTTATAGATGATTTTGGACCACGTCAGATGGAAACTGGAGAGTTGATTATCTATACTTCAGCTGACCCTGTTTTGCAAATTGCTGCCCACGAAGACATCATTCCTTTGGATGAATTGTACCGTATCTGTGAATACGCTCGTTCGATTACCCTTGAGCGCCCTGCCCTTCTAGGTCGTATCATTGCTCGCCCTTATGTAGGTGAACCAGGTAACTTCACTCGTACGGCAAACCGTCGTGACTTGGCTGTATCTCCATTTGCCCCAACTGTTTTGGATAAATTGAATGAAGCTGGTATCGATACTTATGCTGTTGGTAAAATCAATGATATCTTTAATGGTGCTGGTATCAATCATGACATGGGCCACAACAAGTCAAACAGCCACGGAATTGATACATTATTGAAGGCCATGGGACTTTCTGAGTTTGAAAAAGGATTCTCCTTCACAAACTTGGTGGACTTTGATGCTCTTTACGGCCACCGTCGTAATGCTCATGGTTACCGTGATTGTTTGCATGAGTTTGATGAACGCTTACCTGAAATTATCGCAGCTATGAGAGAGAATGACCTTCTTTTGATTACTGCGGACCACGGGAACGACCCAACTTACGCAGGAACAGACCACACTCGTGAATATATTCCACTTTTGGCTTACAGTCCTGCCTTTAAAGGAAATGGCGTCATTCCAGTCGGACATTTCGCAGATATCTCAGCGACTGTTGCAGATAACTTTGGTGTGGAAACTGCTATGATTGGGGAAAGTTTCTTAGATAAATTGGTATAAGATGACGCGCTATGCTTTGCTGGTGAGAGGCATCAATGTTGGTGGAAAGAATAAGGTCGTCATGGCGGAGTTTCGTCAAGAATTGACAGACTTGGGACTGGAAAAGGTTGAAAGCTACATCAACAGTGGCAATATTTTCTTTACTTCGATAGATTCCAAAGCCCAATTGGTTGAAAAGTTAGAGGCTTTCTTTGGAACTCGTTATCCATTTATTCAGAGCTTTTCTTTACTGAGTCAAGAAGACTATGAAGCAGAAGTGGAGAATCTACCAGATTGGTGGAGCGAAGACTTGGTAAGAAAAGACGTTCTCTTTTACACTGAGGGCTTGGATGTGGACCAAGTCATCGAGAAAGTAGGCGTTTTGAAACTGGAAGATGAAGTTGTTCATTTTGGTAAACTTGGGATTTTCTGGGGAAAATTCTCTGAAGAAACCTACTCTAAGACTGCCTATCACAAGTACTTGCTCAAGATGCCTTTCTATCGCCACATTACCATTCGCAATGCAAAAACCTTTGACAAAATTGGTCAAATGCTTAAAAATAATAATAAAGGAAATACACAATGACATTTTTAGACAAAATCAATGAAACAGCTGCTTTCCTGAAAGACAAGGGAATTCAAGCGCCTGAGTTCGGTCTAATCCTTGGGTCAGGACTGGGAGAACTGGCAGAAGAAATCGAAAATCCAGTTGTAGTAGACTATGCTGAGATTCCAAACTGGGGCCGCTCTACAGTAGTCGGTCACGCTGGTAAATTAGTATATGGGGAACTTGCAGGTCGCAAGGTCTTGGCTCTTCAAGGTCGCTTCCATTTCTACGAAGGAAATCCTCTGGAAGTCGTGACTTTCCCAGTTCGTGTCATGAAAGTTCTCGGATGTGAAGGTGTTATTGTAACCAATGCTGCTGGTGGTATTGGATATGGGCCTGGTACTTTGATGGCTATCTCTGACCATATCAATATGACGGGGCAAAACCCATTGATGGGTGAAAACTTGGATGACTTTGGTCCACGTTTTCCAGATATGTCTAAGGCCTACACTCCAGAATACCGTGCTACTGCCCATCAAGTGGCTAAAAAACTGGGTATCAAGCTTGATGAAGGTGTCTATATCGGTGTAACCGGTCCAACTTATGAAACACCAGCAGAGATTCGTGCCTATAAGATACTGGGAGCAGATGCAGTTGGTATGTCTACGGTTCCTGAAGTGATCGTGGCAGTCCACTCAGGCTTAAAAGTTCTGGGAATTTCATGTATTACTAACTTTGCGGCTGGTTTCCAAGAAGAACTCAACCACGAAGAAGTTGTGGAAGTAACCGAACGTGTTAAAGGTGACTTCAAGGGCTTGCTTAAAGCGATTCTTGCTGAATTGTAAGAAAAAAGATTTAAAAGGAGGAATACCTCTACCTTTTCATGATTGACTGGCTATTCGGAACAAAGAAGAAACATATGTAGACTATGGGTTTCTTCCTACTCTTGTAACTGAAAGAGTCTGATAGTTAGCATTGTGAAAGACAAGATTCTAGGATACTAGCATTAGCTTCCTAGCCAAGCAGACTAGTATGATAAGAAGAGATAAGAATGAATTTACTTTCTGAATTTCTCAGTCTTATCATATATAGCACAATGAGATTTTGCTTGAGTCTGCTTACAAATAAACGAAAAGAAAGATAAGAAATAATGAAAATTGGTCAACGAATTATGCGCTTTGGCATAAAAAAATTAAGTATCGGAGTTGTATCTGTTGCAGTCGGCTTTGCATTTCTAGCTCCAGCTGGAATTTCAGCCAATGAACTAAAACAAGATGTAACATCTGAAGTGGCAACAAGAGTGCTAGATTCTAAGGAGGAATTGAGAGAGCCGGAAAATGTTGCTCCAAAACTAGAAACTCCTCTTAGAGAGGAGCCAAGACTAACTCCTCAAACGCTTCCAGAAGCAAGTGAAGTTCTTGAAAACAAAAGGGAAGAGTCAAAAGTAGAGATAACAGAGCCAGCTCAAGACTCACCTATTCATGCTCCTGTAGAAGAAACTAAAGAAGAAGTTGTGACAGAAAAACCAACAAATACTCGTTCTTTAACAGCAGAAGATTTGGTGAAGATTTCCAAAGGGGAATTGCATTTAGAAAATGATTTGATTGATGAATCTCTCTATGGTGAAAAAGTTCTTGATTTGGAAGGGGATGATGACCAAGATGGCATCAAAAACAAAGATGAACTTTATGTGTACAACAAAGATGGTAAGGATTATCTAGGATATAACAGTCATCCCTTGCTAGCAGACAGTGATGGGGATGGTTTGGCAGATGGAGAAGATGACAATAAGAAAGAATGGTATGTCACAGACCGTGATTCTCTTCTCTTTATGGAGTTAGCTTATCGAGACGATGATTATATTGAGAAAATTTTAGATCATAAGAATCCTTTCCCTAGTCTCTATCTTGACCGTCAAGAATACAAACTTATGCACAATGAATTGGCTCCTTTCTGGAAGATGAAAAAAGCCTACCATACAGATAGTGGCTTGGATGCTTTCTTATTTGAGACCAAGAGCGACCTTCCTTATCTCAAAGATGGAACGGTACACATGTTGGCTATTCGTGGAACGCGAGTTAATGACGCCAAGGATTTAAGTGCAGATTTGGTTTTATTAGGTGGAAATAAACCAGCTCAAGCGGATGATATCCGCAAGGTTGTTGGGGAATTAGCCAAGGATACAAGTATTACCAAGTTGTATATGACAGGTCATTCTCTTGGAGGCTACCTAGCTCAGATTGCAGCGGTTGAAGCTTACCAAAAATATCCTGATTTTTATAATCATGTATTGAGAAAAGTGACGACTTTCAGTGCTCCTAAAGTGATTACTTCCAGAACTGTTTGGAATGCTAAGAATGGTTTCTGGGATGTTGGTTTGGAAAGCCGTAAATTAGCTGTTAGCGGAAAAATTAAGCATTATGTGGTTGATAATGATAATGTTGTGACTCCATTGATTCATAATGATCGTGATATTGTTACATTTACAGGTAATTCACGATTTAAACACCGTTCTCGTGGCTATTTTGAAAGTCGAATGAATGATATTCCTAACTTTAATATTGGTAAACGAGCTACCTTGGATAAACATGGTTATCGTGATCCGAAATTGGATAAAGTGCGATTCTTTAAGAAACAGGCTCTGCCTCAATCTTCTAGTCAACCAAGCGCTGAACCAATGGAAAATATTGCCTTAGGAAAACAGGTTACTCAAAGTTCGACAGCTTTCGGAGGAGATGCTAGAAGAGCTGTGGATGGCAAAGTTGATGGTAACTATGGCCACAATTCTGTCACTCATACCAACTTCCAATCCAAGCCTTGGTGGCAAGTAGATTTGGCTAAAGAAGAAACCATTCGCCAAATCAATATTTACAACCGAACAGACACTGCTCAGGATAGATTGGCAAACTTTGATGTCATTCTTTTAGATAGTTTTGGTAAAGAAATTGAGAGAAAACGCATAACATCTCTTAAAGATGTGTCAGCACAAATTGCAATTAACCATAAAAAAGCGCGCTATGTTCGAATTGAGCTAGAAGGCTATAATGCCCTCAGTCTTGCAGAAGTCCAAGTATATCGTGCTGAGAATATCGCTTGGAAAAAACAAGCTAAGCAAAGTTCTACTGATTTTGGTGGAGATGCTAGTCGTGCCTTGGATGGCAATACCAATAGTAGTTATAGTCAACAATCTATCACTCATACTAAGTTTGAAAATCAACCTTGGTGGGAAGTTGATTTAGGTCGTACAGAACAGGTTGGGCTTGTCCGACTTCATAACCGTGGGGATGGAGAACTTTCTAAACGTCTGTCAGACTTTGATGTGATTTTATATGATGAAAAAGGGAAAGAAGTTGCTAGACAGTATGTTTCTAAACTTGACGGAACGAGCTTGGATGTTCAATTAAATGGGAAATTGGGGCGCCGTGTTCGTGTGCAACTACGTAAGAACAATCAAGCCCTCAGTCTTGCAGAAGTAGAAGTTTTCCGCTTTATAGCTACGAATGGTGAGACGGCGACACAAGTTTCTAAGCCAGTTCAACCAATCAGTCAGGCTCCTGTGAAGAATAAAACATTGACAATTCAACATAGTGGAGCTTACATTGCTCGCTACTCTATAACTTGGGAAGAAGTTACAGTAGATAAAGATGGAAACCAAGTTGTTCGTAGTCGTTCTTGGGAAGGAAACGGTCGCAACCAGACTGCAGGTTTTGTTCTCAACCTCCCAATCAAAGAAAATATGAGAAATCTGCGAATTAAGATTGAGAAAAAGACAGGTCTACTATGGAATAGATGGCAAACAATCTATGAAAACAGACCAATTTTAGCTCAACCCCACCGTAAAATTACCCATTGGGGAACAACATTAAATTCTAAGATTTCTGATGACGATGTCTTGTAAAAAATCCTACTATTTAATAATGAGATGATTTAGTTTATAAGAGAAGTACTACCTGAGCTTGAATAGAACTCAGGTAGCTCTCTGTGAAAGAACAAAATTAATACTCAATGAAAATCAAAGAGCAAACTAGGAAACTAGCCGCAGGCTGCTCAAAGCACTACTTTGAGGTTGTAGATATAACTGACGAAATATACGGCAAGGCGACGTTGACGTGGTTTGAATTTTATTTTCGAAGATTATAAACAGAAAGGTAGAGCGCGTGTTTGGATTTGAACACGAGTAGAAATTCGTACCTATAAGATGCTTGGAACAGATGTTGTCGGAATGTCAACTGCTCCTGAAGTTATTGTTGTAGCCTACTCAGGTTTGAAACTTCTAGGAATTTTATGTATTACTAATTATACTACTTGTTTCAAAGAAAAGATTAACCACGAAGAGGTTATAGAAGTGACTGAGTGTGTTAAAGGTGATTTTAAAGGATTACTGAAAGCCATTTTTGCTGAATTATTACTATGTTAAAAGAATTGAGGAGTATTTTTCAGAAAATCCCTTATAATCTTAAATTATTCCTAGCAGTCATTTTGCAAGGAATAGTTTCAGGTTTATCTGGTATTTTTCTACATTATCTTTTAAAGATGATAGAGGGGATAGCTTTTGGTCAATCAGAGCATCAAACTGTATTCTTGACAGATGGAGTTTCCTCGTCGCGGATAGGATTAAGTTTAATAATCGTGGGTGTCAGCTCATCCTTAGTCTGGTATTACTTGCAAAAAAAATCACAGATTTTTTCCATTAAAGCACAGATGAAGGATGAGACTTCACAATACAAACTTCATTTTTTAAAACAGCTATTTCATTCAATTTGGCAAATTATTGCAGTTGGAGGGGGAGCACCTATTGGTAAAGAAGCTGCGCCACGAGAGATTGGAACTCTATTTGCAGGACCAATTGGAAAAATATGTTCTCTCTCTAAGAAGGATCAAATCTTTCTCCTTGCTTGTGGTGCGGGTGCTGGTTTAGCAGCTGTCTACCAGGTTCCATTAACAAGTGTCTTCTTTGTTTTTGAAACTCTAGGAATTGCTCTATCTATTAAACGATTTATCTTAGTCGGTTTGACTACCTATGTGTCAACCTATACAGCAGGCTTGGTTATTTCAGATCATGCTCTCTACAAGATTCCATCCATCGCATGGTCATTAAAGGAAATGTGGATTATTCCCTTATTACTTCTTTTCTTAACCCCACTAGCATGGTTTTTTGGTCGCTTAAGTAAAGAAGTGTCTTCAAACAGGATAAAAGATAAACGAGTACTTCTCACATTGCCTACAGCTTTTCTTTTTCTTGCTGGGTTGGCAAGTTATTTTCCACATCTACTTGGAAATGGACGTATGATGGCTCAGGAAGTATTGAATGGTAGCAATGGCAAAACAGTATTCCTCTTGTTTATCCTAAAAGCACTGGTCGTTCTTATTACTCTGTGGGCAGGGGCCTATGGTGGTACACTTACGCCATCTTTTGCCTTGGGGATGGCTGGAGCTGCTCTTTTTGGAATGATTCTAGGTGGGGATAGCCAGCCAAGTATTTTGCTTTTGGGATCGGTTTGCTTTTTGTCTGTGACCTTGAGGGCTCCCTGGTCTGCAACTGGATTAGTAATAGGCTTCACTGGGCTAGCTTTAGATTCTCTTCCGTATCTCTTAGTAACAGCTATTTTAGCCTATGAATTTGCAAAAATATTAGACAGTTTTTCTTGGGCTAATATACTGTGTCAGAAGTCAAAGAATAGAGTAATAAGATAGAGAATGACCGTTTCTTCGAATCAAAGATTTATCTTAAAAGATTAAAAACTATTGTCAATTTATCAATAACTGTCTGAAATAAAAAAGAAGTAGGATTATTGGAATCTTGATTGAATCCGATTTTTCCTAGCTATGAAATATAAAAAAAGAAAGGTAGAGCGCGTGTTTTGATTTGAACACGAGCGGAAAACTTTTCTAAAAACTTAGAAAGGAAGGGGAGTTCGGGTTTGAATTGAAGCCGGTCTAATCTTCTCAATATCATCAAAATTAAGAAAGAAAGGAATTGAACCCACCCTAAAAGCAGTGGGAAAAAGATAGTTGGTCTAGCGAGCATCGCTCACTGCACCCAACCCCTATTTTCCCTTTGCTTTTTGACGGGTTTAGTATCTTATATTATGTCTATCCATATTGCTGCTCAGCAGGGTGCAATTGCTGATAAAATTCTTCTTCCTGGGGATCCTCTTCGTGCTAAATTTATTGCGGAGAATTTCCTTGAAGATGCTGTTTGTTTTAACGAAGTGCGTAACATGTTTGGTTATACTGGTACTTACAAGGGTCACCGTGTATCTGTCATGGGAACTGGGATGGGAATGCCATCTATTTCGATTTATGCGCGTGAGTTAATTGTTGACTACGGTGTGAAGAAATTGATTCGTGTGGGAACTGCGGGTTCTTTGAATGAAGATGTTCACGTCCGTGAATTGGTTTTGGCGCAGGCAGCTGCAACCAACTCAAACATCGTCCGCAATGACTGGCCACAGTACGATTTTCCACAAATCGCTAGCTTTGATTTGCTGGACAAGGCCTACCATATCGCTAAAGAACTCGGTATGACCACCCACGTTGGGAACGTTTTATCATCTGATGTCTTTTACTCAAACTACTTCGAAAAGAACATCGAGCTTGGTAAATGGGGAGTCAAGGCTGTGGAAATGGAAGCAGCAGCTCTGTACTATCTTGCTGCCCAACACCATGTTGACGCGCTTGCTATCATGACCATTTCTGATAGCTTGGTCAATCCAGACGAAGACACAACTGCAGAAGAACGCCAAAATACCTTCACCGATATGATGAAGGTTGGTTTGGAAACCTTGATTGCAGAATAATTATAGTCAAAAAAGGAAGCCCTTCTTTATGAATTGGAGGACTTCCTTTTCTTATCTAGAAATTGATCTAGATCTCTTTGATTTCGAAGAATAGTGACTTTATGTGAGTATTCTTGGCAAAGTTTTTGGTATCTTTCCTTAGCATTTTTTGTTCGCCCATCCCAGAGAATCCATCTGATAAACTCCCAATTAAATTGTTCTTGATAACCAGCTGCCATGCTTTCTCTGACTTTTCCTCGGTATGTGAGGTAACGTTTAAAGGCTCGAAAGAGACAGGTCAATGGGGAAAAATTAAGAAAGATGATTTGGTCAGCTTCCTGCATTCTTTCCTCGTAATAGCACCAAGAATAATTACCATCAATCACCCAATCAGAATGTTCGGTGAGAAAGTTTTTCATCTCGGTTAACATCCAGTCACGGTCACTGTCTACCCAGCCTGGTTGAAATTGGAGTGTGTCCATATGAAGTTTGGGAATGGAGTAGTAGTTAGATAATTTTTCTGCCAGAGTTGACTTACCAGCTCCAGAATATCCGATAATTGCAATTTTCATTTTCTACCTTTTCCTATTTGAGGACAAAAAAACAGCCTCTATGGACTGTTTCTTATTTAGCAAGTTTAGCTGAAAGACGAGCTTTGTCGCGGCTTGCTTTGTTTTTGTGAATCAAACCTTTAGTTTCTGCTTTATCGATAGCTGAGCTAGCAGCACGGAAAAGTTCTTCAGATGGGTTTGCTTCGAAAGCTTTGATAGCAGTACGCATAGCTGATTTTTGAGCTGAGTTCTTTTCGTTTTGTTTAACGTTCAATTCAGCGCGTTTGATAGCTGATTTAATGTTTGCCAATGTTCTTACCTCCATATTTACTAACTATACCATTATATCTGAAAACTTACGTTTTGACAAGGGAAAATTATTTTTTTAAGTAAATTTCATCGATTTCATGGTTCTTTGTTTTATGAAGAATCACTTCCGCACGATTTCTGGTCGGTTCAATATAATTTTGTAGATTTGTGAGATTGATACTGGTCCAAACCTGATGGGCAAAGGACTCCACTTCCCCAATCGGCATCTGAGTAAAACGATAATAGTAGCTATCAGGGTCGTTTTGGGCTAGACTCAGCATTTTCAAGAAACGATCGAGATACCAACTCTCGATGTCATCCACTGCAGCATCAACATAGATGGAAAAGTCAAAGAAGTCAGTAATATAGAGACGCTCGTTTTGTGGATTTTGAAAGACATTAATCCCCTCGACAATCACAAAGTCAGCAGCTTTGATACTTTGTTTTTCCTCAGGTACGATGTCGTAGACTTCATGCGAGTAGACAGGAATATTCACATCTTGTCCATTTTTGATGCGGTCCAAGAAGTTGAGAAGAGCTTCCATATCATAGCTTTCAGGAAATCCCTTACGATTTAAAATCCCCTGCTCAATCAAGGTCTGGTTGGGATAGAGAAATCCATCAGTTGTTACCAATTCAACCGTAGCACCTGTAAGCGTACGGGACAGTAGGGTTTGCAATAGGCGACTGGTTGTGGATTTTCCAACGGCAACACTCCCAGAAATCCCAATGATAAAAGGCTGGGATTTGCTTTCACGTTGAAGAAAAATCCCTTTTGAAAAGGCTAAATCATCCTTGGTACGCTTGTAAATCTGGATGAGATGGGCTAGGGGAAGATAGACATCGGTAACATCCTGCAAGCTAATCTGGTCATTAAAACTCTTGATGGATTCTAACTCTTCCTCTGTCAAAGGAGGTGTTGTCTTTCGATGTAAAGATTGCCAAGTTTGGCGGCTGATTTTTTCAAAATGTAAAAATTCGTTGGTCATATGTTTTCCTCTAGGTATTTTGTTTATCATACCATAAAAAGCTAAAAAAATAAAGCGTTTTCTTGAATGTGGTAAGTCAATAGTATATAATATAAGTAGATAGAGGATGAACAATTTATTGATGAAGTAGGAGATAGTTTCTACTGATTTATAAGCTTATAAAGGGGGCTTTTGGGTTTATAACTTATAGGAGGTGTACTATGAAAATCTTGAAACGTTACCTATTGGAACTCTGTTTTATTTTAAGTTTTGCCTTACCTTTTATAAAAGGAGCTAATGCGGATAATGGTAGACGCTTTGTGGAAATCTATTACGGTTTTACTTTTTTGATGGAGCATGCTATTGTAACAGTTGTCTTTATCTGTTCGCTCTTGATTGCTTTCTTCCTAAAAAACGATGGGCGAAATGGCTTGCTGCTGGAAGTTATCTATTCTTGATTTTATGGATTGCGACAGAGGGTTATTTCTTCCGCATGTCACTAGAAGATTTGATACGACTTTGGACAAGTTTGGAAATCCTGACACAAACTTATCAGTTGGGCTTTTATCTAAATATTTTGTTGGGAATTTTGTTGATAATTAAGTATCTGAAGGTTAAGCAATCGTAATAAAAATGCGCCTGATGATAGACAATAAATTTGTTGTTTTATCATGGCAATGATAGCTGTAGTCCTAGATGAAATACAAGTTGCTTATAAAACTTGAAAGAGATTGAAGGGGAGCTATTGTAACGCAACTTCCTTCAATCTTTTTGTCTCATTCTGGATATGTAAACGATTTACAATTCGATCCAAAATATGATAGAATAGGGTTATGAATAAAATGTACTATGCAGAAAATCCTGACGCTGCTCACGATATTCATGAGTTGAGAGTAGAGTTGTTGGGACAAAAAATGACCTTTTTGACGGATGCGGGTGTTTTTAGCAAGAAGATGGTTGACTTTGGAAGTCAACTTTTGCTCAAGTGTCTGGAGGTCAACCAAGGAGAGACTGTCCTTGATGTGGGCTGTGGTTATGGGCCTTTGGGCTTGTCCTTGGCTAAGGCTTATGGAGTTCAGGCGACCATGGTCGATATCAACAATCGTGCCTTGGATTTAGCTCAGAGAAATGCTGAAAAAAATAATGTAAAAGCGACGATTTTCCAGTCCAATATCTATGAACAAGTTGAAGGGAAATTTGACCATGTCATTTCCAATCCTCCTATCCGTGCAGGCAAGCAAGTGGTTCATGAAATCATTGAGAAAAGCAAAGATTTCTTGGAAACTGGTGGGGATTTGACAATCGTTATCCAGAAAAAACAAGGGGCTCCAAGTGCCAAGTCCAAGATGGAGGATGTGTTTGGAAATTGTGAAATCGTCAAAAAAGATAAGGGATATTATATCCTTAGAAGTGTGAAAGAATGAGAACAGTTGATTTAATCCAAAAAAAACGAGACGGGCAAGAACTGACTTCAAGTGAAATTGAATGGCTGGTAGAAGGTTATGTGTCAGGAACTGTTCCTGATTATCAGATGTCTGCCTTTGCTATGGCTGTCTATTTCAAAGGAATGACGACTCGAGAAATATCTGATTTGACCATGAAAATGGTTCAGACAGGGCAAGAGTTTGATTTATCCGCTATTGATGGGGTTAAGGTTGACAAGCATTCTACTGGGGGTGTTGGTGACAAGGTGACCTTGATTTTAGCTCCTCTTGTTGCTAGCTTCGGTGTACCTGTGGCAAAAATGAGTGGTCGTGGTCTCGGCCATACTGGTGGAACAATTGATAAATTGGAGTCCATTAAGGGTTATCAAGTAGAACGTAGTCAAGAGGACTTTATTGGACAGGTGCAGGATATTGGAGTATCTGTCATTGGGCAATCAGACCAGCTGGTTAAAGCAGATAAACTTCTCTACGCCCTCCGTGATGTGACTGCAACTGTCGACACGATTCCTTTGATTGCGAGTTCAGTCATGAGCAAGAAAATCGCGGCAGGGGCGGATGCTATTTTGCTAGACGTGACTGTCGGTGAGGGTGCCTTTATGAAGACGGTTGATGAGGCGCGTGAATTGGCTCAAACCATGGTGGAACTTGGTAAGGCAGTTGGTAGAAAAACGGTAGCAGTGATTACCGATATGAGTCAGCCCTTGGGACGAGCGATTGGCAATCGTCTGGAAATCCTTGAAGCATTGGAGATTTTACAAGGGCAAGGCCGTCAGGATATTACCCACTTCATCTGTGAATTGGCTCAAATTATGCTTGGCCTGGCAAATGTAAACAAGACAGTTGAAGAAGTTCGCCAACATCTTGAAAATGGACAAGCGCTGGCTAAGTTTGAGGAGATGGTCCAAGCCCAGTGTGGGGACTTGGAAGACCTCTACCGTCCTGTCAATGTTGCCCATGTGGTGGAAATCCCTGCCCAGGAAACGGGTATTATCTCATCTCTTCCAGCAATGGAATTTGGGCTTTATGCTATGAGACTGGGGGCAGGCCGTGCAGTCAAGTCTGATGCCTTGGACTATGAAACAGGAATTGTTTTTGAAAAGAAAGTTGGAGATTCCGTTCAAAAGGGAGAAATTGTTGCAAAAGTATACACAAATGGAAAAATTTCTTCTCAGCTAGTTACAGATTTTCAAAAATATGTTAAAATAAATGATAGAGTGCAAAGTTTACGAGAAATTATAGAAATTATCTCATAAACCGCAGGAGAATCCGAATATGAAATTAAATAAATATATTGATCATACGCTTTTAAAACAAGATGCGACAGAAAATCAAATTGATTGTTTGTTGTCTGAAGCTAGAGAGTATGATTTTGCCAGTGTTTGCGTTAATCCGACCTGGGTTGAACATGCTAAAAAAGGGCTTGAAGGCACAGATGTCAAGGTCTGTACAGTAGTAGGTTTCCCTTTGGGAGCAACAACTTCGGTTGTGAAAGCTTTTGAAACCAAAGAAGCTATCCAAAATGGGGCTGATGAGATTGATATGGTGATCAATGTTGGAGCTCTCAAATCAGGTAATTTATCCTTGGTTGAGTCTGATATTCGAGCAGTAGTGGAAGCAAGTGATGATAAGTTAGTGAAAGTCATTATTGAAGCTTGCCTACTGACAGACCAAGAAAAAGTTTTGGCTTGCCAATTGGCCCAAAAAGCGGGAGCTGATTTTGTTAAAACATCTACTGGCTTTTCAACTGGTGGTGCGACGGTAGCAGATGTTACATTAATGCGTGAAACAGTTGGACCTGATATGGGAGTCAAGGCTGCTGGTGGAGCTCGTTCTTATGCAGATGCTCTTGCCTTTGTGGAAGCAGGGGCGACCCGTATCGGAACTTCAGCTGGGGTAGCAATTCTAAAAGGAGAATTGGTAGATGGCGACTACTGAGTTGATAGAACTAGCAATTGAAACCAGCAAGAAAGCCTATGTGCCCTATTCTCACTTTCCAGTTGCTGCTGTTCTAGTGACGAAAGATGGTAGCACTTATACAGGTGTCAATATCGAGAATGCTAGCTATTCTTTGACCAACTGTGGAGAACGTACAGCGATTTTTAAAGCAGTTTCTGAAGGTCAAAGAGAATTTTCAGAATTGATTGTCTATGGACAGACTGAAAAACCAATTTCACCATGTGGTGCTTGTCGCCAAGTGATGGCTGAATTTTTTGAACATGATTTAAAAGTGACCTTAGTCGCAAAAGATAGATCGACGGTCGAGATGACGGTCGGGGAGTTACTTCCATACTCTTTTACAGACTTAAACTAGTCTGAGTCGCTCTCTGAGTGGCACGGTCCTTGTGGCCAACCAATCCATACTTGCAACATCGTTGCACATCTTATTTAGGAGGTTCAGTAATGAACAAGAAACAATGGCTAGGCCTTGGTCTAGTTGCAGTGGCAGCAGTTGGACTTGCTGCATGTGGTAACCGCTCTTCTCGTAACGCAGCTTCATCTTCTGATGTGAAGACAAAAGCAGCAATCGTCACTGATACTGGTGGTGTTGATGACAAATCATTCAACCAATCAGCTTGGGAAGGTTTGCAAGACTGGGGTAAAGAACACAATCTTTCAAAAGATAACGGTTTCACTTACTTCCAATCAACAAGTGAAGCTGACTACGCTAACAACTTGCAACAAGCGGCTGGAAGTTACAACCTAATCTTCGGTGTTGGTTTTGCCCTTCACAATGCGGTTGAAGAAGCAGCTAAAGAACATTCTGACTTGAACTATGTCTTGATTGATGATGTGATTAAAGATCAAAAGAATGTTGCGAGCGTAACTTTCGCTGATAATGAGTCAGGTTACCTTGCAGGTGTTGCAGCAGCTAAAACAACTAAGACAAAACAAGTTGGTTTTGTAGGTGGGCAGGAGTCAGAAGTTATCTCTCGTTTTGAAGCAGGATTCAAGGCTGGTGTTGCGTCAGTAGACCCATCTATCAAAGTACAAGTTGACTACGCTGGTTCATTTGGTGATGCTGCGAAAGGTAAAACAATTGCAGCCGCACAATACGCAGCCGGTGCAGATATTGTTTACCAAGTAGCTGGTGGTACAGGTGCTGGTGTCTTTGCAGAAGCAAAATCACTCAACGAAAGCCGTCCTGAAAATGAAAAAGTTTGGGTTATCGGTGTTGACCGTGACCAGGAAGCAGAAGGTAAATACACTTCTAAAGATGGTAAAGAATCAAACTTTGTTCTTGCATCTACTTTGAAACAAGTTGGTACAACTGTAAAAGATATTTCTAACAAGGCAGAAAAAGGTGAATTCCCTGGCGGTCAAGTGATCGTTTACTCATTGAAAGATAAAGGGGTTGACTTGGTAACAACTAACCTTTCTGAAGAAGGTAAAAAAGCTGTCGAAGATGCAAAAGCTAAAATCCTTGATGGAAGCGTAAAAGTTCCTGCAAAATAATGGATGGAAGTTATTTCTTAGGAAGCGGCCATCGGCCGCTTTTTAAGAGTTGAGACAAAGTCATTTTGTCTCAGTAAAGCTTGCTACTAGACAAACTAGCAAGTTTTATTGAAATAAAATAAGACTCTGAAAGGAAGAGCACATGGCACACGAAAATGTCATTGAGATGCGTGATATTACCAAGGTGTTTGGTGAATTTGTTGCCAACGACAAAATCAACCTGCACCTACGAAAAGGTGAAATTCATGCACTTTTAGGAGAAAATGGGGCTGGAAAGTCCACGCTCATGAACATGTTAGCAGGGCTTCTTGAACCAACTAGTGGTGAAATCGCGGTCAACGGTCAAGTTGTCAACCTCGACTCCCCATCTAAAGCAGCTGGCTTGGGAATCGGAATGGTTCACCAGCACTTTATGTTGGTAGAGGCTTTCACGGTGGCTGAAAACATTATTTTAGGAAGTGAATTGACTAAAAATGGTGTGCTAGATATCGCTGGAGCTAGCAAAGAAATCAAGGCTCTTTCTGAACGTTATGGCTTAGCTGTGGACCCTTCTGCCAAGGTGGCAGACATCTCAGTTGGAGCCCAACAACGTGTAGAAATTTTAAAAACCCTTTATCGGGGAGCTGATATTCTTATTTTTGACGAACCAACGGCTGTTTTGACTCCATCAGAAATTGAGGAGTTGATGGCTATTATGAAAAATCTTGTCAAAGAAGGAAAATCAATTATCTTGATTACCCACAAGTTGGACGAGATTCGCGCAGTTTCTGACCGCGTTACAGTTATCCGTCGTGGCAAATCAATTGAAACCGTCAAAATTGCAGGGGCTACTAATGCTGATTTGGCAGAAATGATGGTAGGACGTTCTGTTTCCTTTAAAACAGAGAAACAAGCATCTCAACCAAAAGAAGTGGTCTTGTCTATTAAAGACTTGGTGGTTAATGAAAACCGCGGTGTTCCAGCTGTTAAAAATCTGTCCTTGGATGTTCGTGCTGGAGAGATTGTTGGTATTGCGGGGATTGATGGGAATGGTCAGTCTGAACTGATTCAAGCCATCACAGGTCTTCGCAAGGTTGAATCTGGAAGCATTGAGCTAAAAGGAGATTCAATTGTAGGCTTGCACCCACGACAAATTACAGAACTAAGTGTTGGGCACGTTCCAGAAGACCGTCACCGTGATGGTTTGATTTTAGAGATGATGATTTCTGAAAATATTGCCCTTCAAACCTACTACAAAGAACCACATAGTAAAAATGGAATTTTGAACTATTCAAATATTACTTCTTATGCTAAAAAGCTAATGGAAGAGTTTGATGTTCGTGCTGCCAGTGAATTTGTTCCTGCAGCTGCACTCTCAGGAGGAAATCAACAAAAAGCAATTATTGCTCGTGAAATTGATCGTGATCCTGATCTTCTTATCGTCAGTCAGCCAACTCGTGGGTTGGATGTCGGTGCCATTGAATATATCCACAAGCGCTTGATTGAAGAGCGTGATAATGGGAAGGCTGTCCTTGTTGTCAGCTTTGAATTGGATGAGATTTTAAACGTCTCAGACCGTATTGCCGTTATTCATGATGGTAAGATTCAAGGTATTGTGTCACCAGAAACAACCAATAAACAAGAACTTGGTGTCTTGATGGCTGGTGGAAACTTGGGAAAGGAGAAGAGTGATGTCTAAAAAATTACAACAAATTTCGGTTCCCTTGATTTCTGTCTTCCTAGGAATTTTACTTGGAGCCATTGTCATGTGGATCTTCGGTTATGATGCTATTTGGGGCTACGAAGAATTGTTCCATACAGCCTTTGGTAGTTTGCGTGGAATTGGAGAAATCTTCCGTGCCATGGGGCCTTTGGTCTTGATTGGTCTTGGTTTTGCCGTTGCCAGTCGTGCAGGTTTCTTTAACGTCGGACTTCCTGGTCAGGCTTTGGCAGGTTGGATTCTCAGTGGTTGGTTTGCCCTGTCGCATCCAGATATGCCTCGTCCATTGATGATTCTAGCAACCATCGTGATTGCCTTGATTGCTGGTGGGATTGTCGGAGCGATTCCAGGAATTCTGAGAGCCTATCTAGGGACGTCAGAGGTTATCGTAACCATCATGATGAATTACATTGTCTTGTATGTAGGGAATGCCTTTATCCATGCTTTCCCTAAAGACTTCATGCAAAGTACAGATTCGACCATTCGTGTTGGGGCTAATGCAACCTACCAGACACCTTGGTTGGCTGAGTTGACTGGTAACTCGCGGATGAATATTGGTATTTTCTTTGCTATCATTGCCGTTGCAGTTATTTGGTTTATGCTCAAGAAAACAACCCTTGGTTTTGAAATCCGTGCGGTTGGTCTTAATCCACATGCTTCAGAATATGCTGGTATTTCTGCCAAAAGAACGATTATCCTCTCAATGATTATTTCAGGTGCCTTGGCAGGTCTTGGTGGAGCTGTTGAAGGTCTGGGAACCTTCCAGAACGTTTATGTTCAGGGATCGTCATTAGCTGTTGGATTTAACGGGATGGCGGTTAGTCTGCTTGCGGCCAACTCACCAATTGGTATTCTCTTTGCAGCCTTCCTATTTGGTGTTCTCCAAGTTGGAGCCCCTGGTATGAATGCGGCGCAGGTACCGTCTGAGCTTGTCAGCATTGTAACGGCGTCTATTATCTTCTTTGTCAGTGTTCATTACCTTATCGAGCGCTTTGTCAAACCGAAAAAACAAGTTAAAGGAGGTAAGTAAAGATGTCTATTACAACCTTGCTCACCCTCTTGGTGTCTTCTATGCTGATTTACTCAGCACCCCTCATCTTTACAAGTATTGGCGGTGTTTTCTCTGAACGTGGTGGTGTGGTAAACGTTGGCCTTGAAGGAATTATGGTTATGGGTGCCTTTTCTGGAGTCGTCTTTAACCTTGAATTTGCAGAACAATTTGGAGCAGCAACTCCATGGCTATCTTTGCTTGTAGCAGGATTGGTAGGGGGAATCTTTTCTATCATCCACGCAGCAGCGACGGTTCATTTCCGTGCAGACCATGTTGTCAGCGGTACAGTATTAAATTTGATGGCGCCTGCCTTGGCTGTTTTCTTGGTTAAAGTTCTTTATAACAAAGGACAAACCGACAACCTAAGTCAAACTTTTGGACGCTTTGACTTCCCAGTCTTGGCAAATATCCCAGTTATTGGTGATATCTTCTTCAAGTCAACAAGTCTGCTAGGTTATATCGCGATTGCCTTCTCGTTCCTTGCTTGGTTTATCCTCTTCAAGACCCGTTTTGGTCTTCGTCTCCGCTCTGTCGGTGAACACCCTCAAGCAGCGGATACCTTGGGAATCAATGTCTACAAGATGAGATATTTAGGGGTTATTATTTCCGGTTTCCTAGGTGGAATTGGTGGAGCGATTTATGCTCAATCAATCTCAGTTAACTTCTCAGTAACAACTATTGTTGGACCTGGATTTATCGCCCTTGCTGCGATGATCTTCGGAAAATGGAATCCAATCGGAGCCATGCTATCTAGTCTCTTCTTTGGACTTTCACAAAGTTTGGCTGTTATCGGCTCTCAATTGCCGTTCCTACAAGGAGTTCCTGCGGTTTACCTTCAAATCGCACCTTATGTTTTGACCATTCTTGTCTTGGCAGCCTTCTTTGGAAAAGCAGTTGCACCAAAAGCAGATGGTATCAACTATATCAAATCAAAATAAGCATACAAAAAACGTCAGTTCTGTTCAAACTGGCGTTTATTTTTTAGAATTTTGATGGGTTAAGTTTAATCCCCAAGGAACAAGATTTTCAGTCTTATTCTGGATACGTGTGATATTATCCTTATGCCGAATGATAATCAAACTAGCCAGTGCTAGGATAATAGCGATGAATAGAGGATCATAATTGCTCAGGATAAAACCAAAAAGTGGAAAGAGTAGAACTCCGATAACAGCTGCGATAGATGCTGTGACACTGGAAAGTGAAATCATACTACCAAGATAGAGGGTTCCAAAGAAAACAACCGCAAGGTAGAGGCAGAAAACAGGCGCAAATCCGAAAATCACTCCAGCACTGGTTGCGACAGCCTTACCACCCTTAAATCCTGCAAAGATAGGGAAAGTATGTCCAATGACAGCCAAAAGTCCAAAGATGAGAGGCGAAACGCCTTGTAGATGAAACATAATCGGAAGAAGCGTTGCTAGGGTTCCTTTGAAAAAGTCAATCACAAAGGTCACCATACCTGCTTTCTTACCTAAAATGCGGAAAGTATTGGTTGTTCCAGTATTTCCAGAACCATGCTCGCGCAGATTGATTTGAAAGAATACTTGTCCAATCCAGAGACCAGACGGAATCGAACCCAGCAGATAAGCTAGGATTAATAAAACTATTGTCATCATACTCCTATTATATCATGAAATGGAAAAGAAAGGCAGAGAATCACTTCTGAAATTGTCACATCGGAGAAAGAAAAATTTTGCAAAATCCTTAGAAAACCTGTAGAATAGTAAAGATGAACGAATAGGAGGTTCCTTGTGTCAAAAAAGGAAATCAATATTAATAATTATAATGATGATGCCATTCAGGTGCTAGAAGGGTTGGATGCGGTCCGAAAACGTCCAGGGATGTATATCGGATCGACTGATGGGGCTGGTCTCCACCACCTAGTCTGGGAAATCGTCGACAATGCTGTCGATGAGGCCTTGTCTGGATTTGGTGACCGTATTGATGTGACCATCAATAAAGATGGCAGTTTAACGGTTCAAGACCATGGTCGTGGGATGCCGACAGGTATGCACGCTATGGGGATTCCAACGGTTGAGGTTATCTTTACCATTCTTCACGCAGGAGGAAAATTCGGTCAGGGTGGCTACAAGACATCAGGTGGACTTCACGGGGTGGGTTCTTCCGTTGTTAATGCCCTTTCTAGCTGGCTAGAAGTTGAAATCACCCGTGATGGCGCAGTTTACAAGCAACGTTTTGAAAATGGTGGCAAACCTGTTACGACTTTGAAGAAAATCGGTACAGCGCCTAAGTCTAAGACAGGTACCAAGGTTACCTTCATGCCTGATGCGACTATCTTTTCTACGACAGACTTCAAGTACAATACCATTTCAGAACGTCTCAATGAGTCAGCCTTTCTCTTGAAAAATGTGACCTTGTCTCTGACAGATAAGCGAACAGATGAAGCGATTGAATTCCACTATGAGAATGGGGTACAAGACTTTGTTTCTTATCTGAACGAAGACAAGGAGACCTTAACGCCAGTTCTTTACTTTGAAGGTGAGGATAATGGCTTTCAAGTGGAAGTAGCTCTCCAGTACAATGATGGATTTTCAGATAACATTCTCTCCTTTGTCAATAACGTTCGTACCAAGGACGGCGGAACGCATGAAACAGGACTCAAGTCTGCCATTACTAAGGTCATGAATGACTACGCGCGTAAGACGGGGCTTCTCAAGGAAAAAGATAAAAACCTTGAAGGGTCAGACTATCGTGAGGGGCTAGCGGCCGTTCTTTCTATCTTGGTTCCTGAAGAACACCTTCAATTTGAAGGCCAGACTAAGGACAAACTGGGGAGTCCACTTGCTCGTCCGGTTGTGGATGGCATTGTGGCGGATAAGTTGACCTTCTTCCTTATGGAAAATGGAGAATTGGCTTCTAACCTCATTCGCAAGGCTATTAAGGCCCGTGATGCTCGCGAAGCGGCACGTAAGGCGCGTGATGAGAGCCGAAATGGGAAGAAAAATAAAAAAGACAAGGGCTTGCTGTCTGGGAAATTGACCCCAGCCCAGTCTAAGAATCCTGCTAAGAATGAACTCTATCTGGTTGAGGGGGACTCTGCCGGCGGTTCTGCCAAGCAAGGTCGTGACCGCAAGTTCCAGGCCATCTTGCCTCTTCGTGGTAAGGTTATCAATACAGCCAAGGCCAAGATGGCGGATATTCTCAAAAATGAAGAAATCAACACGATGATTTATACCATCGGTGCAGGTGTGGGAGCAGACTTCTCCCTTGAAGACGCCAACTATGACAAGATCATTATCATGACCGATGCGGATACTGATGGTGCCCATATCCAGACCTTGCTCTTGACATTTTTCTACCGTTACATGCGTCCTCTAGTCGAGGCAGGTCATGTCTATATCGCCCTTCCACCTCTTTACAAGATGTCAAAAGGTAAAGGCAAGAAAGAAGAAGTGGCCTATGCTTGGACGGACGGAGAGCTAGAAGAACTCCGCAAGCAGTTCGGTAAAGGCGCTACCCTCCAACGATATAAAGGACTTGGTGAGATGAATGCAGATCAGCTCTGGGAAACAACCATGAACCCAGAAACTCGTACCCTCATCCGTGTCACAATCGAAGACCTAGCCCGCGCCGAACGCCGCGTCAATGTCCTCATGGGCGACAAGGTCGAACCACGCCGTAAGTGGATTGAAGACAATGTCAAGTTTACGCTGGAAGAAGCGACAGTTTTTTAAGTTAGTTTTTAATGAATGGGTATAAACATGAGAACTGAAACAGAAATGCTCGATGTAATTTTAAAGACTGCTGAAACCTTACAAGTCGCGGCTGTCGCCATGTCTGGTTCACGGACTGATACAAAAGTCTCAAAAGATGAATTTCAAGACTATGACGTAGTCTATGTTATAGAGAATCTGGACGAGCTGATTACAGATTTATCTTGGTTGGACCAGTTTGGCAAACGCGTTATCGAGCAAGAGGTTGCTCTTGACCATCGTCGTCTAAATCTTATGCTTTTTGAAGATGGTAATCGCATTGATTTGACCCTCTGCCCTAAAGAACACATGAAAGAATGGGTAGATAGCGAGTCGAAATTCATAGTTTTAGAAGATGAGAAGAGCCTGTTTGAGTCATATTATCCCAGTCCAAAGCGTTTCTGGATACATCCAGCTACTGAGACAGATTTTAAAAATTCCTGCAATGAATTTTGGTGGGTGTCAGCCTACGTGGTCAAAGGAATCTGTCGTAAGCAAGTCATCTATGCCACTGACCATCTCTACGGCATTTGTCAACAAGAATTCTTGAAAATTTTGGCTTGGCAGGTAGCAAGTGATAAGGGAAAAGTAGACGTCGGCAAGAATTATAAATATCTCTTTAACTATTTACCTGCTGAGAAAGAGAATGAATTCTCAAATCTTCTTGATTTCTCAAGTTTAGACAAAATCACTCAGTCTTTGTTTGCCACGATGCAACTTTTCCACAAAGAAGCTCAATCTCTTGCTCAAAAGCTGGGCTTTGCCTACGATAAGGAAGTGGCTGAGAAGATGATTGAGTATGCTGAGGAAAGAGTGAAGAAGTTTGGGAATAATTGGAAAAATGAAAAAGCGAGAGGAGAAGACTCATGATTGAAAAAGTGGAACGCCTCATTACAGAGATTAATCGTATTCATCGAGAATATTCTAAAGATTATTTTGAAACGGGTAAGGTGGAAAAAATCAATCTCAAGCATACATTTTCAAAAGTTCCGACTAAAGCGATTTTGGCCTACCGTCTGAATTTACATGAGTCAATTAATGATTATCTGATGAAAGCAGATGTCCAAGATATTGCCTATGTTTATCGTGTCAAAACTTCTGAGTCTATTTTAGATAAAATTACACGTTTTTCAGAGCGTCAAGAGGGATATCCTGTGAATTCTATTCTTAATGATATTTTTGGTGCTCGTATGATTTTAAGTTCCAAAGAGATTGCTCAAGTCATGGAGGAATTAGATGATTGGCAAGAGCTGTACGGACTAAAAAACTGGTATTTACGTGATAAAGATGGCTATGTCGGTATTCATATCTATTTTAAAAATAAAAGTAATTTTTACTACCCATGGGAACTCCAACTTTGGGATAAGAAAGATGTAGATAGTAATATCGCCAGCCATATCAAGTATAAACGAGGATTTGTGGAGTAGACATTTCAAGTGGAAATGGCGATACAGGAATTGGATGAAACTCACTTACTCTATATTTTTTCTTTTTCCATAAAAAATACACTACATTCTTCGAAAGGAATTGAACATGCCCTAAATGCTGTGTGAAAATTCCTTAATACTAACCGAATTAATAAATTTTAAACACTTTAAACTACAGAAAGGATAGTTTGGTTACTTATAGTAACTGAACACGGGACTAAGACTTAGAAAAAAGAGAAATTGCCTTGGGTTCATTGAATCCTTGCATCGATTTCCTATTTCTCTATAGAAATTTTCGGCAAGCCGAATCGTCCCTTTGTATCTTAACTGAACACCTTTTCTGTAAAAACCTACTCTACATTCTTTGAAAGGAGTTGAACACGCCCTAAATGACGCGTGAAAAAGACAAATTCTCTGGTGAGCTTGCTTACTTCAAGAATTTTCTATTTTCACTTGATATTTTACGGGCTCTGTATCCTATATGAGTAACATTCAAAACATGTCCCTGGAGGACATCATGGGAGAGCGTTTTGGTCGCTACTCCAAGTACATTATTCAAGACCGGGCTTTGCCAGATATTCGTGATGGCTTGAAGCCGGTTCAGCGTCGTATTCTTTATTCTATGAATAAGGATGGCAATACCTTTGACAAGAGCTACCGCAAGTCGGCCAAGTCTGTCGGTAACATCATGGGGAATTTCCACCCACACGGGGATTCTTCTATCTATGATGCCATGGTCCGTATGTCACAAGATTGGAAAAATCGTGAGATTCTAGTTGAAATGCACGGTAATAACGGTTCTATGGACGGAGATCCGCCTGCGGCTATGCGTTATACTGAGGCACGTCTGTCTGAAATTGCAGGCTACCTTCTTCAGGATATCGAGAAAAAGACTGTTCCCTTTGCTTGGAACTTTGACGATACGGAGAAAGAGCCGACAGTCTTACCAGCAGCCTTTCCAAACCTCTTAGTCAATGGTTCGACTGGTATTTCGGCTGGATATGCCACAGACATTCCACCGCATAATTTGGCTGAGGTCATTGATGCTGCGGTTTACATGATTGACCATCCAACTGCCAAAGTTGACAAACTCATGGAATTTTTACCTGGACCAGACTTCCCGACAGGAGGGATCATCCAAGGTCGTGATGAAATTAAGAAGGCCTACGAAACTGGGAAAGGGCGCGTGGTTGTTCGTTCCAAGACTGAGATTGAAAAGCTAAAAGGTGGTAAGGAACAAATCGTTATTACTGAGATTCCTTATGAAATCAACAAGGCCAATCTGGTCAAGAAAATCGATGATGTTCGTGTCAATAACAAGGTGGCAGGCATTGCTGAGGTTCGTGATGAGTCTGACCGTGATGGTCTTCGTATTGCGATTGAGCTCAAAAAAGACGCTAATACGGAGCTCGTTCTCAACTATCTCTTCAAATACACAGACCTGCAAATCAACTACAACTTCAACATGGTGGCGATTGACAATTTTACACCTCGTCAGGTTGGGATTGTCCCAATCTTATCTAGCTATATCGCCCACCGTCGTGAAGTGATTTTGGCTCGTTCCCGATTTGACAAGGAAAAGGCTGAGAAGCGTCTCCATATCGTCGAAGGTTTGATTCGCGTGATTTCGATTTTGGACGAGGTTATTGCTCTTATCCGTGCATCTGAGAATAAGGCTGACGCCAAGGAAAATCTCAAGGTCAGCTATGATTTTACAGAGGAGCAGGCTGAGGCTATCGTAACCTTGCAACTGTATCGTTTGACCAATACCGATGTGGTTGTCTTGCAGGAAGAAGAAGCAGAACTTCGTGAGAAGATTGCTATGCTTGCTGCGATTATCGGTGATGAACGGACCATGTACAATCTCATGAAGAAAGAACTTCGTGAGGTCAAGAAGAAATTTGCAACTCCGCGTTTAAGTTCTTTAGAAGACACTGCGAAAGCAATCGAGATTGATACAGCTAGTCTTATCGCCGAGGAAGATACCTATGTCAGCGTGACCAAGGCAGGTTACATCAAGCGTACCAGTCCACGTTCCTTTGCGGCTTCCACTCTGGAAGAAATTGGCAAACGTGATGACGATCGTTTGATCTTTGTACAATCTGTCAAGACCACCCAGCATCTTTTGATGTTCACAAGTCTTGGGAATGTCATTTATCGACCAATCCATGAATTGGCAGATATTCGCTGGAAGGATATCGGAGAGCATCTGAGCCAGACCATTACAAACTTCGAAACGAATGAAGAAATCCTTTATGTGGAAGTAGTGGATCAGTTTGACGATGCGACAACCTACTTTGCAGCCACTCGTCTCGGTCAAATCAAACGGGTAGAGCGCAAAGAATTCACTCCATGGCGGACCTACAAGTCTAAGTCTGTCAAGTATGCTAAGCTCAAAGACGAGGCAGACCAGATTGTAGCAGTGGCTCCGATTAAACTAGATGATGTTCTTTTGATTAGCCAAAATGGTTATGCCCTGCGTTTCAATATTGAAGAGGTTCCGGTTGTTGGTGCCAAGGCGGCAGGTGTCAAAGCTATGAATTTGAAAGAAGATGATATTCTCCAATCCGCCTTTATCTGTAACACCCCGTCCTTCTATCTCTTGACCCAACGTGGAAGTTTAAAACGTGTTTCTATTGAGGAAATTCCAGCAACCAGTCGTGCCAAACGCGGACTACAAGTCTTGCGTGAGTTGAAAAATAAACCGCATCGTGTCTTCTTAGCAGGAGCAGTTGCAGAACAAGGCTTCGTTGGTGACCTCTTTAGTACAGAAGTGGACGGGAACGACCAAACTCTGCTTGTTCAATCCAACAAAGGAACAATCTATGAAAGCCGATTGCAAGACTTGAACTTGTCAGAACGCACTAGCAATGGAAGCTTCATTTCTGACACGATTTCAGATGAAGAAGTTTTTGATGCTTATCTTAAAGAAGTATTTACTGAAACTAAATAAGTGAAATGAAGAATCAGTTCTAAGAGCTGGTTCTTTTTATTGAAGAAATTTTCTGAAAATTACAAAATATACTTGCTATTTTAGAAAAATAGTGTAGAATATAAGAAATAGGTTTTTAGAATAAGGAGTGGAATATGACAGTAACGATTGATTGGGAAAACCTTGGTTTTTCCTATATGAAATTACCTTATCGCTATATTGCTCATTTTAAAAATGGACAATGGAATCAAGGAGAGCTTACAGAGGATGCAACTTTGCATATTTCAGAGTCTTCTCCAAGTCTCCACTATGGACAACAAGCATTTGAAGGTTTGAAAGCTTATCGTACTAAGGATGGCAGTATTCAACTGTTCCGGCCTGATGAAAATGCCAAACGTCTGCAACGGACATGTGACCGTCTCTTGATGCCACAAGTTCCGACAGAAATGTTTGTAGAAGCTTGTAAAGCAGTTGTTCGTGCGAATGAAGAATACGTACCACCGTACGGAACAGGTGGAACCCTCTATCTTCGCCCTCTTTTGATCGGTGTCGGAGATATTATCGGGGTAAAACCAGCAGAGGAGTATATTTTTACTATCTTTGCTATGCCAGTTGGAAATTACTTTAAGGGTGGTTTGGTCCCAACCAACTTCTTGATTCAGGATGAATACGACCGTGCAGCTCCAAATGGTACAGGTGCGGCAAAGGTTGGTGGAAACTATGCTGCCAGTCTCTTGCCAGGGAAATTGGCCAAGTCACGTCATTTCTCAGATGTTATTTACCTAGACCCTTCAACTCATACAAAGATTGAAGAAGTCGGATCAGCTAACTTCTTTGGAATTACAGCTGATAATGAATTTGTAACACCATTGAGTCCATCTATCTTGCCATCTATTACCAAGTATTCCTTGCTTTATTTGGCAGAACATCGCTTGGGCTTAACTCCTATTGAAGGAGATGTTCCAATTGATAACCTTGACCGTTTTGTAGAGGCAGGTGCTTGTGGTACGGCAGCGGTTATTTCTCCAATTGGAGGTATTCAACACGGTGATGATTTCCATGTTTTCTATAGTGAAACAGAAGTAGGACCTGTGACTCGTAAACTCTATGATGAACTGACAGGAATTCAGTTTGGTGATATTCCAGCGCCAGAAGGTTGGATTGTAAAAGTAGATTAAAATAAACAAAAGGAGATTTTTGATGAAATCGAAAAAGTGGCTCTTAACAGCAGGAGTGGTCCTGAGCACAACAGCTCTTTTAGCAGCCTGTGGAAAAGCTGATAAAGAAGCAGATGCTCCGACAACATTTTCTTATGTCTATGCAGTGGATCCAGCATCCTTGGACTACAGCATAGCAACGCGTACATCCACAACAGATATTATCGGGAATGTCGTTGATGGTTTGATGGAAAATGATAAATATGGTAATGTTATTCCTTCTTTGGCTGAGGATTGGTCTGTCTCAAAAGATGGATTGACTTATACCTATAAACTTCGTAAAGGAGTGAAATGGTACACTTCAGAAGGTGAAGAATACGCAGAAGTAACAGCCCATGACTTTGTGACAGGACTAAAACACGTGGCTGATGGTAAGTCAGACGGTGTCTCTCTCATCCAAAATTCCATCAAGGGCTTGGACGCCTATATGACTGGTGAAACCAATGATTTCTCTACAGTTGGTGTTAAAGCTTTGGATGACTACACAGTTGAGTATACATTGAATGCGCCAGAAAGTTTCTGGAATTCAAAAGTTACAACAGCGACGATGTTACCTGTAAATGAAGAGTTTTTAAAGGCATCTGGAAAGAATTACGGAGAGGTTAGCCCAGCAGGTATTCTCTACAATGGTCCTTATTTCTTAAAAACATTGACTTCTAAATCGTTGATTGAATATGAAAAAAATCCAAATTACTGGGATAAAGAAAATGTTAAAATTGAGAAGATTAAATTGACCTACTACGATGGTTCAGATCAGGAGTCTTTGATCCGTAGCTTCTCCTCTGGTGCTTATACGACAGCCCGTCTCTTCCCAAGCAGCTCAAACTTTGCTTCAACTTTGGAACAATACGGAGATAAAATCACTTATAGCCCACAGGACTCAAGTAGTTATTACTTCACCTTTAACGTAAATCGTCAGTCATACAATAAAACTGCGAAAACAAGCGAAGAGCAAAAGACTTCTACAAAAGAAGCTATGCTTAATAAGGACTTCCGTCAGGCTATCAACTTTGCCTTCAACCGTCATTCGTATGCTGCCCAGCTAAACGGTGAAGATGGTGCGGACAAGATTATTCGTAACAGCCTTGTTCCAGATAACTTCGTACAAGCAGGTGGTAAGAACTTTGGTCAAATCGCACAAGCGGAGTTGGTGAACTATGGGGACCAATGGAAAGGTGTTGAGCTAGTTGACGGTAAGGATTCTATCTACAACCCTGACAAGGCTAAAGCTGCTTTCGAAAAAGCTAAGAAAGACTTGGAATCTAAAGGGGTAACCTTCCCAATTCACTTGGATGTCCCGGTTGAACAAACAGATACTATCGCCGTTCAACAAAGCAACTCTTTCAAACAGTCTATTGAATCAACTCTTGGTGCTGAAAATGTTGTCATCGATGTACTTCAAATGACAGATAATGAAAAAGAAACCATTACATCACAAGCGCGTGTTCCTTCTCAAAAAGACTATGATTTGAACAGTACAGGATGGGCTCCAAGCTATCAAGATCCAGCGTCTTACTTGAATATTATGGATCCAAAATCTGGTTCTGCCATGAAACACCTTGGTATTACGAAAGGAAAAGATAAGGATGTTGTCGCTAAACTTGGTTTGGATCAATATAAGAAATTGTTAGAAGATGCTGTTTCTGAGACCACTGACTTAGAGAAGAGATATGAAAAATATGCCAAAGCTCAAGCTTGGTTGACAGATAGTTCATTATTGATGCCAACAGCCTCATCTGGTGGTTCTCCAGTTGTAAGTAACGTAGTACCATTCTCAAAACCATACTCACAAGTTGGTATTAAGGGGGATCCATATATCTTTAAAGGAATGAAATTGCAAAAAGATATTGTTACAACAAAAGAATATGACGAAGCTCTTAAAAAATGGCAAAAAGAAAAATTGGAATCCAATAGCAAATATCAAAAAGAACTAGAAAAACATGTTAAATAAAGCAGAAAACTCTATGTCAGACAAGCCTGATATAGAGTTTTTTCTTGCTAGTTTTAGGATTTTCTTGTAAAATAGAAAAAGTGAAGAGAGGTATGAAATGAGCAAGAAAGATAAAAAAATCGAAATTCAAGTAGCAGATGCCAAAGTTAATGTTGGAAAAGACAGTTTTGAAGGTTATACCTTGACTATTGGTAAAAAAGTTATCGGAGAAATTGCCGAATTAGACGGACAATTTGCCATCATAAAGAATGGGAATGTCGATAGTTTTTATAAAAAATTGGAAAAAGCTGTGGAAATTTTGATTGAAAATTATAATTTAGCAAAATAAGTCTTGTTTTTTTGAAATTTTCATGATATAATAGTCCATGTTGATTGTAGGAGAGATAGCGAAGAGGCTAAACGCGGCGGACTGTAAATCCGCTCCTTCGGGTTCGGGGGTTCGAATCCCTCTCTCTCCATTTTATCAATGGGGTATAGCCAAGCGGTAAGGCAAGGGACTTTGACTCCCTCATGCGTTGGTTCGAATCCAGCTACCCCAGTTCTTAGGTAATAATCAAGATAAAAAGCAAAATATCTTAGGGTATTTTATTTTTATAATTGAAAGACGTGAATGATATGAACATGTCCTTGCGGGTGCTTAGGAAAAAAATTATAAGTATGTCAAGTTTAAGAAAAAACTTGATTGTTGGAGGATTTTTTAGATGAACGAATTTGAAGATTTGCTAAATAGCGTTAGCCAAGTTGAGACTGGTGATGTTGTTAGTGCTGAAGTATTGACAGTTGATGCGACTCAAGCTAACGTTGCAATCTCTGGAACTGGTGTTGAAGGTGTCTTGACTCTTCGCGAATTGACAAACGATCGCGATGCAGATATCAATGACTTTGTTAAAGTAGGAGAAGTATTGGATGTTCTTGTACTTCGTCAAGTAGTTGGTAAAGATACTGATACAGTTACATACCTTGTATCTAAAAAACGCCTTGAAGCTCGCAAAGCATGGGACAAACTTGTTGGTCGCGAAGAAGAAGTTGTTACTGTTAAAGGAACTCGTGCCGTTAAAGGTGGACTTTCAGTAGAATTTGAAGGTGTTCGTGGATTTATCCCAGCTTCAATGTTGGATACTCGTTTCGTACGTAACACTGAGCGTTTTGTAGGTCAAGAATTTGACGCTAAAATCAAAGAAGTTGACGCTAAAGAAAACCGCTTTATCCTTTCACGTCGTGAAGTTGTTGAAGCAGCTACAGCAGCAGCTCGCGCTGAAGTATTCGGTAAATTGGCTGTTGGTGATGTTGTAACTGGTAAAGTTGCTCGTATCACAAGCTTTGGTGCTTTCATCGACCTTGGTGGTGTTGACGGATTGGTTCACTTGACTGAATTGTCACACGAACGTAACGTATCACCAAAATCAGTTGTAACTGTTGGTGAAGAAATTGAAGTGAAAATCCTTGATCTTAACGAAGAAGAAGGACGTGTATCACTTTCACTTAAAGCAACAACACCTGGACCATGGGATGGCGTTGAGCAAAAATTGGCTAAAGGTGATGTAGTAGAAGGAACAGTTAAACGTTTGACTGACTTCGGTGCATTTGTTGAAGTATTGCCAGGTATCGATGGACTTGTTCACGTATCACAAATTTCACACAAACGTATTGAAAATCCAAAAGAAGCTCTTAAAGTTGGTCAAGAAGTTCAAGTTAAAGTTCTTGAAGTTAACGCAGATGCAGAGCGCGTATCACTTTCTATCAAAGCTCTTGAAGAGCGTCCAGCTCAAGAAGAAGGACAAAAAGAAGAAAAACGTGCTGCTCGTCCACGTCGTCCAAAACGTCAAGAAAAACGTGATTTCGAACTTCCAGAAACACAAACAGGATTCTCAATGGCTGATTTGTTTGGTGATATCGAACTTTAATCAAATTGAAAATTCACAAAATCCTTTGTTTACTAAACAAGGGATTTTTCTTTTGTCTCTGCTCCTTTTTTGATATAATAGTTCTATGTTAAAATCAGAAAAACAATCACGTTATCAAATGTTAAATGAAGAATTGTCCTTCCTATTGGAAGGCGAGACCAATGTTTTGGCTAATCTTTCCAACGCCAGTGCTCTCATAAAATCACGCTTTCCTAATACTGTATTTGCAGGCTTTTATTTGTTCGATGGAAAGGAATTGGTTTTAGGTCCCTTCCAAGGAGGTGTTTCCTGTATCCGTATTGCACTAGGCAAGGGCGTATGTGGTGAAGCTGCTGAGTTTCAGGAAACAGTCCTGGTTGGTGATGTAAGGACCTATCCCAACTATATTTCTTGTGACAGTCTAGCTAAAAGTGAAATTGTGGTGCCGATGATGAAGAATGGTCAGTTACTTGGAGTTTTGGATCTGGATTCTTCAGAGATTGAGGATTACGATGCAACGGATCGAGATTATTTGGAACAATTTGTCGCGATTTTGCTTGAAAATACGAAATGGGACTTTACAATGTTTGGGGAAAAATCTTAATGTATCAAGCACTTTATCGAAAATATAGAAGTCAAAACTTCTCCCAGTTAGTTGGTCAAGAAGTTGTTGCTAAGACTCTTAAACAGGCAGTGGAGCAAGAGAAAATAAGTCATGCCTATCTTTTTTCTGGTCCACGTGGAACAGGAAAAACCAGTGTAGCTAAGATCTTTGCCAAGGCTATGAACTGCCCAAATCAAGTGGGTGGTGAACCTTGTAATAACTGCTATATTTGTCAGGCAGTGACGGACGGTAGTTTAGAAGATGTCATCGAAATGGATGCGGCCTCTAATAATGGAGTCGATGAAATCCGTGAAATTCGTGATAAATCTACCTATGCCCCTAGTCTTGCCCGTTATAAGGTTTATATCATAGACGAGGTTCACATGCTGTCTACAGGGGCTTTTAATGCTCTTCTAAAAACGCTGGAAGAGCCAACACAGAATGTGGTCTTTATTTTGGCTACTACTGAATTGCACAAGATTCCTGCGACTATTCTATCCCGTGTGCAACGTTTTGAATTTAAATCAATTAAGACACAGGATATTAAGGAACATATCCACTATATCTTAGAAAAAGAAAATATTAGTTCTGAACCAGAGGCTGTGGAAATCATTGCCAGACGGGCGGAAGGTGGAATGCGGGACGCCTTGTCTATTTTGGATCAAGCCCTGAGTCTAACACAGGGAAATGAATTGACGACTGCCATCTCTGAAGAAATTACTGGCACCATTAGCCTATCAGCCTTGGATGATTATGTGGCTGCCTTGTCTCAACAGGATGTTCCCAAAGCATTAGCTTGCTTAAATCTTCTCTTTGACAATGGTAAGAGCATGACCCGTTTTGTGACCGACCTTTTGTACTATTTAAGAGACTTGTTAATTGTTCAAACAGGTGGAGAAAACACTCATCATAGTCCAGTCTTTGTGGAAAACTTGGCACTTCCTCAAGAAAATCTGTTTGAAATGATTCGCTTAGCAACAGTGAGTTTAGCAGATATTAAGTCTAGTTTGCAGCCCAAGATTTATGCTGAGATGATGACCATTCGTTTAGCGGAGATTAAGCCTGAGCCATTTCTTTCAGGAGCGGTTGAAAATGAAATTGCTTCGCTGAGACAGGAAGTGACACGTCTCAAACAAGAACTCGCCAATGTGGGAACTGTGCCCAAGCCAACAAGTCCAGCTCCTAGTCGCCCAGCGGCAGGCAAGACCGTCTATCGTGTGGATCGCAATAAAGTTCAATCTATCTTACAAGAGGCCGTTGAAAATCCTGATTTAGCACGTCAAAATCTGATTCGTTTGCAGAATGCCTGGGGAGAGGTGATCGAAAGTCTAGGTGGGCCGGACAAGGCCCTTCTAGTCGGATCTCAACCAGTTGCAGCCAATGAACACCATGCCATTCTTGCTTTTGAATCTAACTTCAATGCTGGTCAAACCATGAAACGAGACAATCTCAACACCATGTTTGGCAACATCCTCAGTCAAGCAGCAGGTTTTTCACCTGAGATTTTAGCTATTTCCATGGAGGAATGGAAAGAAGTTCGCGCAGCCTTTTCAGCCAAAGCCAAATCTTCTCAAACTGAAAAAGAAGCAGAAGAAAGCCTGATTCCAGAAGGATTTGAATTTTTGGCTGATAAAGTGAAGGTAGAGGAAGACTAAAGAAAGAATTCATGATACAATAAGTTTATGAATAAACAACAATTTATTATTATGGCGCTGTTTACAGCTGCTGAGACCTATTTTTTCAATGAAGCCTGGATGACTGGCCGCTATATTATGGCAGCCTTTTGGGCTATTTTGCTCTTTAGAAATTTCCGAGTCAGTTATGTGATGGGCAAAATCGTTGATGTCATCGATCAGCATTTTAATAGGAAAGACTAGCCCTCAGCTTCCAGACAAAATCAAAGCCTTTTAGGCTTTTTTTTGTTATACTATAAAAGTATATTTATAGACCTTTTACTCTATTTCTGGGGAAATCAGACGTTTTTCTAGTAAGTACTGTAAAAGTCTTGAAAAAGAAAGGAACTATCATGTCAGTATTAGAGATCAAAGATCTTCACGTTGAGATTGAAGGAAAAGAAATTTTAAAAGGGGTTAACCTGACCCTGAAAACAGGTGAAATTGCCGCTATCATGGGACCAAATGGTACAGGTAAATCGACTCTTTCTGCCGCTATCATGGGGAACCCTAACTATGAAGTTACCAAAGGTGAAGTTTTGTTTGATGGCGTAAACATCCTTGAGTTGGAAGTAGATGAGCGTGCGCGTATGGGACTTTTCCTTGCTATGCAATACCCATCAGAAATTCCTGGAATTACCAATGCTGAGTTTCTTCGTGCAGCCATGAATGCTGGTAAAGAAGACGATGAGAAGATTTCAGTTCGCGAGTTCATCACTAAGCTAGATGAAAAAATGGAATTGCTCAACATGAAAGAAGAAATGGCAGAGCGTTACCTCAACGAAGGTTTCTCTGGTGGTGAGAAAAAACGTAATGAGATTCTTCAACTTTTGATGTTGGAACCAACTTTTGCCCTTTTGGATGAGATTGACTCAGGTCTTGATATTGATGCCCTTAAAGTTGTGTCTAAAGGTGTGAATGCCATGCGTGGTGAAGGCTTTGGTGCTATGATTATCACTCACTACCAACGTCTTTTGAACTACATCACACCTGATGTGGTACACGTCATGATGGAAGGTCGTGTTGTCCTTTCAGGCGGTCCAGAATTGGCTGCGCGTTTGGAGCGTGAAGGATACGCAAAACTAGCTGAAGAACTTGGCTACGACTACAAGGAAGAATTGTAATTCCCTCGTATCTTTTAGGAGAAGTAAATGACTAAAGAAAATATTAAACTTTTTTCAGAAATGCACGCTGAACCAAGCTGGTTGGCTGATCTCCGTCAAAAAGCTTTTGACAAGATTGAGACTTTGGAATTACCAGTTATTGAGCGTGTCAAATTCCACCGTTGGAATCTGGGGGATGGAACGATTACAGAAAGCGAGCCATCAGCAAATGTTCCAGATTTCACTGCACTAGATAACCACTTGAAGTTGGTGCAAGTAGGAACTCAGACTGTTTTTGAGCAAACTCCAGTTGAGTTAGCTGAACAGGGTGTTGTCTTCACAGATTTTTACTCAGCTTTAGAAGAAATTCCAGAGCTTATTGAGGAATTCTTCATGTCATCTGTTAAGTATGATGATGATAAGTTGGCAGCCTACCACACAGCGTATTTCAATAGTGGTGCCGTTCTCTACATTCCTGATAACGTGGAAATTGCTGAACCAATCGAAGGAATTTTCTATCAAGACAGCGATAGCGATGTGCCGTTTAACAAGCATATTATGATTATCGCTGGTAAAAATTCTAAGATTAGTTATCTGGAGCGTTTAGAGTCACGTGGTGAGGGTAGTACCAAAGCAACTGCCAATATCACAGTAGAAGTAATTGCACGTTCTGGTGCTCAAGTCAAGTTTGCTGCGATCGACCGTCTAGGTGAAAACGTCACTGCTTACATTAGCCGTCGTGGTAAATTAGGCAACGATGCAAGCATTGATTGGGCAATTGGTGTCATGAACGAAGGAAATGTCGTTGCTGATTTTGATAGTGACTTGATTGGTAATGGTAGCCATGCTGACCTGAAAGTTGTAGCTCTTTCAAGTGGTCGTCAGGTTCAAGGGATTGATACTCGTGTAACCAACTATGGTTGCAACTCAATCGGAAATATCCTCCAACATGGGGTTATTCTTGAAAAAGCAACTTTGACTTTCAATGGTATTGGCCACATTATCAAGGGGGCCAAGGGAGCAGATGCGCAACAAGAGAGCCGTGTTCTTATGCTTTCAGACCAAGCGCGTTCAGATGCCAATCCAATTCTTTTGATTGACGAAAATGATGTTACTGCAGGACACGCGGCTTCTATCGGTCAGGTGGATCCAGAAGATATGTACTACCTCATGAGCCGTGGCTTGGATAAGGCAACTGCAGAACGTTTGGTTGTCCGTGGTTTCCTTGGCTCCGTTATCGTTGAGATTCCAGTCAAGGAAGTTCGTGATGAAATGATTGCGACTATCGAAGAAAAATTGTCAAAACGCTAAGGGGTAGACTATGTTAGATGTAGAAGCGATTCGCAAGGATTTTCCAATTTTAGACCAGATTGTCAACGATGAGCCATTGGTCTATTTAGACAATGCTGCAACGACACAAAAACCACTAGCAGTTCTGGAAACAATCAACCGCTACTATGAGAAGGACAATGCCAATGTTCACCGTGGTGTTCATACCTTGGCAGAAAGGGCGACAGCTTCTTATGAGGCGGCTCGTGAAACCATTCGTAAGTTTATCAATGCAGATTCTACAAAGGAAGTTCTCTTTACCAGAGGAACGACAACCAGTCTTAACTGGGTAGCGCGTTATGCTGAGGAAGTCTTGACTGAGGGAGACCAGGTCTTGATTTCCGTCATGGAACACCATTCCAACATCATTCCTTGGCAGGAAGCCTGTCGTAAGACTGGGGCAGAGCTTGTCTATGTCTATCTCAAGAATGGAGCTCTGGATATAGATGATTTGCGAGCTAAATTGACTTATAGAGTTAAGTTTGTCTCCCTAGCTCACGCCTCAAATGTTCTGGGTGTTGTCAATCCAATCAAAGAAATCACTCAATTATCCCACCAAGTGGGAGCCATCATGGTGGTGGATGGTGCTCAATCTACGCCTCATATGAAGATTGATGTTCAGGACTTGGATGTGGACTTCTTTGCCTTTTCAGGTCACAAGATGGCGGGTCCGACTGGTATCGGTGTTCTTTATGGCAAAGAAAAGTATCTGGAGCAAATGTCACCAGTTGAATTTGGCGGTGAGATGATTGATTTCGTTTATGAACAATCTGCTAGTTGGAAGGAATTGCCTTGGAAATTCGAGGCTGGAACTCCTAACATGGCTGGTGCCATCGGACTTGCTGCTGCAGTTGATTATCTGGAAAAGATTGGTATGGATGCCATTGAAGCCCATGAACAGGAATTGATAGCATACGTCTATCCAAAACTGCAGGCGATTGAAGGATTGACTATTTACGGTTCTCAGGACTTGGCTCAACGTTCAGGTGTCATTGCCTTTAACCTAGGCGACCTTCATCCGCATGACCTTGCGACTGCTTTGGATTATGAAGGTGTGGCAGTTCGTGCGGGTCACCACTGTGCGCAACCCTTGCTCCAGTATTTGGATGTTCCAGCAACAGCTCGTGCAAGTTTTTATATCTACAATACCAAGGCAGATTGCGACAAGCTAGTCGATGCCTTACAAAAGACAAAGGAGTTTTTCAATGGCACTTTCTAAACTAGATAGCCTTTATATGGCAGTGGTAGCAGACCATTCGAAAAATCCACATCATCAAGGGAAGTTAGAAGACGCTGAGCAAATCAGTCTCAACAATCCGACCTGTGGAGATGTCATCAATCTCTCTGTCAAGTTTGATGCAGAGGATCGTTTGGAAGATATCGCTTTTCTAAACTCAGGTTGTACTATCTCAACTGCCTCTGCAAGCATGATGACAGATGCTGTTTTGGGCAAGACCAAGAAAGAAATCTTAGAACTTGCGACTATTTTTTCTGAAATGGTTCAAGGCCAAAAAGATGAACGCCAAGACCAACTAAGCGATGCAGCTTTCTTGTCAGGTGTTGCAAAATTCCCACAACGAATCAAGTGTGCAACTCTAGCTTGGAATGCCCTTAAGAAAACAATTGAAAATCAAGAAAAACAATGAGACAAGTTTCTGTTGTCTTATGAATCAGTAGAAATGAAGAATGAAAGAAAGGATATTATGGCTGAAGAAAGAGTAGAACCAAAACCAATTGACCTTGGTGAATATAAATTTGGTTTCCATGATGATGTAGAGCCTGTCCTATCGACAGGAAAAGGATTGAATGAAGATGTCATTCGTGAACTATCAGCTGCCAAGGGAGAACCTGAGTGGATGTTAGAGTTCCGTTTGAAGTCTTATGAAACCTTTAAAAAAATGCCCATGCAAACTTGGGGAGCAGACTTGTCAGAGATTGATTTCGATGACTTGATCTACTACCAAAAACCATCTGATAAACCAGCTCGTTCATGGGATGAGGTTCCTGAAAAAATTAAAGAAACCTTTGAGCGTATCGGAATTCCTGAAGCTGAGCGTGCTTATCTAGCCGGTGCCTCTGCCCAGTACGAGTCAGAAGTGGTTTACCACAACATGAAGGAAGAATTTGAGAAGTTAGGTATCATCTTTACAGATACGGATTCTGCTCTCAAAGAATACCCAGACTTGTTTAAACAATACTTCGCTAAGTTGGTACCGCCGACAGATAACAAGTTGGCTGCCCTCAACTCAGCAGTATGGTCTGGTGGAACCTTTATCTACGTACCAAAAGGTGTCAAGGTAGATATTCCACTTCAAACTTACTTCCGTATCAACAACGAAAATACAGGTCAGTTTGAACGTACCTTGATTATCGTTGATGAGGGAGCAAGTGTCCATTATGTAGAAGGATGTACAGCGCCAACTTATTCAAGTAACAGCTTGCATGCTGCCATCGTAGAAATTTTTGCCTTAGATGGTGCTTATATGCGTTATACAACCATCCAAAACTGGTCTGATAACGTCTATAACTTGGTAACAAAGCGTGCTAAGGCTCAAAAGGATGCCACTGTTGAGTGGATTGATGGAAACTTGGGTGCCAAGACAACTATGAAATACCCATCTGTTTATCTTGATGGAGAAGGTGCGCGTGGTACCATGCTTTCGATTGCCTTTGCCAATGCTGGGCAACACCAAGATACGGGTGCTAAGATGATCCACAATGCTCCACATACAAGCTCATCTATCGTGTCTAAATCCATCGCTAAAGGCGGAGGGAAGGTTGACTACCGTGGTCAAGTAACCTTTAATAAAAACTCTAAGAAATCTGTTTCTCACATTGAGTGTGATACCATTATCATGGATGACTTGTCAGCATCAGATACTATTCCATTTAATGAAATTCACAATTCGCAAGTTGCTTTGGAACACGAAGCTAAGGTATCTAAGATTTCAGAAGAACAATTGTATTACCTCATGAGCCGTGGATTGTCAGAATCTGAGGCCACTGAGATGATAGTTATGGGATTTGTGGAGCCCTTCACAAAAGAACTTCCAATGGAATACGCAGTTGAACTTAACCGTTTGATTAGCTATGAGATGGAAGGATCAGTTGGGTAAAATTTGATTTTAGATTTACTAAAAATCAAGGACTTTGAAGATGAATTTGTGACAACAAGAAACTGAGAAAAAATATTTTAAGAACAGAAAAACGCATGATATCAGGAGTCAAAAAACTTGATATTATGCGTTTTATTGTGGGAAGATTTATTGCATTCTCTCATGAAATGGAGTTTTTTCCTAAGCGCTTTTGATTTTTGATATATTTTTGTGAAGACGAAGTAAGACAATATATAAAATAGTCAGTTCAAGACATGATATAGTTGCTTAGTTTAAAATAAGCATGGTCTAATAAATCTATGGCATATAGTAGAGATTTTAAACAAGGAGCCTTAGATTACATCAAAGAGGACCACAGCCATGTCGAGGCAGCCAAAGTTTTTGATGTTGGCGTCAGAACTTTCTTCACGTGGGAACAGAAAGACGTGAACAAGTACACTTAGAGAGGAAAAAGCGAGTCGTCAAAAACCGAAAGATTCCTTTAGAAGAATTGAAAGCCTTTGTAGAGGCTCATCCAGACGCTTTTTTACGGGAAATTGCGGCACATTTTGATTGTGTGGTTCCTTCAGTATGGACAGCTTTAAAGCAATTTATATCACTTTAAAAAAAAGACAACTAGCTCTAAAGAACAAGACCCAGAGAAAGTCGCTGAGTTTCTTGATATTTTGAATAGCCTAAAAGATTTACCAATCGTATATAATGACGAAACGGAAATCGACCGCTACCTCTATCGTTCTTATGCACGGGCTCCTAGAGGGGAGAAAGTCTATGAAAAGATTAGCGGACGGCGTTTTGAGCGGACTTCAATTGCTGCAGGACAAGTAGACAGAGAGTTTATAGCTCCCATGATTTACAAGGAAAGTATGACAATCGATTTCTTTGTGGAGTGGTTTAAAACGCAACTCCTGCCTGCTTTGAAGACACCTCACGTCATTGTCATGGATAATGCTAGTTTTCATCCCAAGCATATCTTAGATGAACTTTACATTAAAGATAAACACTTTTTCTTACCTCTACCAGCTTATTCACCAGATTTGAATCCTATTGAGCAAGCTTGGGCTATCTTGAAAAAGAAAGTGAAGGATTTATTAAGGAAAGTCCCAAATATTTTTGAATGTTTGGAACGCTTTTTTAAAACTAAATGACTATAATTATAAAATGCTTATTGATTTTGATTTAAAATGACTCAAAAAGCCGTTGCACAACGGTTTTTTGTTATAATTAAATGAAGAATGTAGAATTAAAGGAGAAAAACATGACATTTGAAGAGATCCTGCCTGGATTAAAGGCTAAGAAAAAATATGTACGAACTGGTTGGGGAGGTGCGGAAAACTATGTCCAACTCTTTGATACCATCGAGCAAAATGGGCTTGCACTTGAAGTGACACCTTATTTCCTAATCAACGTGTCTGGAGAAGGAGAAGGTTTTTCCATGTGGAGTCCGACACCTTGTGATGTTTTGGCGACAGATTGGGTAGAAGTGCATGGCTAAACGTGTACTCATTACAGGAGTGAGTTCAGGGATTGGTCTGGCTCAAGCTCGCCTCTTTTTAGAGAATAGCTATCAAGTTTACGGAGTTGACCAAGGTGAAAATCCACTATTAGAGGGTGATTTCCATTTTTTACAGAGAGATTTGACTTTGGACTTGGAGCCTATTTTTGACTGGTGTCCTCAGGTTGATGTTTTGTGCAATACTGCTGGAGTTTTGGATGCTTATAAACCCCTATTGGAACAGACAGCGCAGGAAATTCAAGAGATTTTTGAAATCAACTATATGACTCCTGTTGAGTTGACTCGTTATTATTTGACACAAATGCTGGAGAATAAAAAAGGAATTATTATCAATATGTGCTCCATTGCTTCGAGCCTAGCAGGCGGTGGTGGACACGCCTATACCTCATCTAAGCATGCCTTAGCTGGCTTTACTAAGCAGTTGGCTCTAGACTATGCAGAAGCTGGGATTCAGGTCTTTGGTATCGCTCCAGGAGCAGTCAAGACGGGTATGACCGTTGCGGACTTTGAACCAGGTGGTTTAGCGGACTGGGTGGCTAGTGAAACGCCAATCAAACGCTGGATTGAGCCAGAGGAAATAGCAGAAATCAGCCTTTTCTTAGCAAGTGAGAAAGCGAGTGCCATGCAAGGACAAATCCTTACAATAGATGGCGGCTGGTCTTTGAAGTAGGAGGATCTGATGGAAATCAAAAGACACTTTGGAGTCTACGCTGTTTGCTTTGAAAATGGGAAGTTACTCTGCATTGAAAAAACGAGAGGCCCTTATCAACATCGGTATGACCTACCTGGAGGCAGTCAGCAACTTGGTGAAGGCCTGACGGAAACGCTGACTAGAGAAGTTATGGAAGAGACGGGATTTACTGTTAGAAGCTACTCTAATCCTCGAATCTACGATGTTTTCGTCAGGGAAGAGTTAAAAAATTTTATGGTTCACCATATCATGGCCTTGTATGATGTAGAAATGAATGAGAGTGCACCTCAAGTTACGACTTCGGAAGCTGTGTCTGATGGTGCGAATGATTCACTTGGATATATTTGGATGGATATTCAAGAGATTACAGAAGAAAATGTATCGCCATTAGTCTTGAAGGTTAAGTCTGAATTATTAGGACTTCCAGAACTGGACAAGACTTCTTACATGAATTGGAAGGTGAAGTAGGAGGATAATGGAACTATTTAAAACATGGAAGAAAAATATGGTTCTCTATGGTCTTAAATCTCAAATTGGAACTGTCTACCGAAACAATGATAGGACAACAAGCTTTTATGATGTTGGGAATTTTCTATACCTAGCAGGGGAGTTGGATTCCAGATTTTGGGAAGATTTTGTTAGAAAATATGGTTTAGATTATAAGATTATTATTTCAGAAAATACTAATTGGCAAGATTTTCTGCATCGAAAAGTGGGGCTAAATTCTTTTACTCGCTATTCTTTTAAAGATAAGGCAAATTTTCAAGTTGAATTTTTAAATAATCTAGTTACTCATTTAGAGGAAGGTTACAATATTGTGCCTATTGATAATCATATTTATAACTGCTTTTCTACGGAAGAATGGTCACAGGATTTACAGGGGGATTTTGAGTCCTATCAGGATTTTGTTTTAAAAGGTGGATTTGGCTTTGTGATTCTTAAAAATAATGAACTGATTGCTGGAATTTCCTCAGGGTTAGTTTACCGTGAAGCAGTTGAAGTGGAAGTTGCAACTAGACCAAACGAACAAGGAAATGGATTTGCTAAAAAGCTTGGTGCTGCAATGATTCTAGAGAGTTTAAATAGAGATATGTTTCCACTTTGGGATGCTCATAATGAGGCTTCCAAAAAAGTAGCAGAATTTTTAGGATATGAGTTAGCTGAACCTTATGAAGCTTTTGAACTAGAGGAAATTTTGACATAATTATATATGATGTTGTATCTTTTAAGACGAGGTGAATGGCTATGAAAAACCAACTTGCCCTTAGTGGCGAAAAAATTCTTGAAAAAATTTATCCTCAACTATTTCACCACGTCGGCATGATTCGTGGGGAATATTTTTTGAGAGAGCTCAATCAAAACATCCTATTACCAAGTTGTCAGGAATTTGTAAAAGATTATCTAGACACAATCTGCTCCTTGTACTCAGATGAAGAAGTCTGGTATCGTTTTTCTGAATTAACGAATACAGAAGCTAATTGTCTAAAGGGGACTAAAGAGTATTTTGATGAAAATCATCCCTTATTTGGATATAGAGGGACTAGGCGTTTACTGGCGTGTCCGGATGAATTTCAGGCTGAAGCACATGTCGTTACAGAAGTTCATCAAAACAATCCCAATCTATCTGTTATCTTTCCTTTTGTCAATGATGCTGAGCAGTTAAAGCAAGCTATTACAGTATTGCGTCAGCATGGTTTTACTGGGAAAATTGCCACGATGATTGAATTACCGTCAGCTTATTTTGACTTGGACAGGATACTGGAAACGGGCATTTCAAAGATTATAGTTGGAATGAATGATTTGACTTCTTTTGTTTTTGCCACTGTGAGAAACAGTCAATGGCATGATATGGAAAGTCCAATAATGTTAGATATGCTAAGAGATATGCAGGATAAAGCAGGGATGAAAAAGATTGATTTTGCTGTAGCAGGCTATCTGAATACTTCTTTCATACAAAAAATGAATCAGATGGGTATCGAATGCATTCTCCATTACAGTTCTATTCCGGAGATTTTTGATTTAGAAATTGACCATCCAGACCATCTTAAACACATAAAAGAAGAAAGTAAAAAATTACAAAGGAGCACCCATGACACCGCAAGAAATGTGGAATAAATACAAGCAAATCAATCCTTCAATCGGAGATGAAATCGATGCCTGGGCTTTTGGAGTGGAAGCCGATCTCTTGGCAGATTTGGTTTTAAAAGGAGAAAAGACTGCAACAGCATCAGCCTACGATCTCTACGCACTAGAAGCCGAGTCTCTTCCTCAAGAAGGGACATTTGATGTTATTTTAGACAGTCAAAATCAGGCTGTCTGTATTGTCGAAATTACAAAGGTTTCTGTCCAGCCCTTCAATCAAGTTTCTGCACAACATGCCTTTAAGGAAGGCGAGGGAGACAAATCTTTAGCCTATTGGCGTCAGGTTCATGAGGACTTTTTCACAGAGTGGATGAGGGAGGCAGGACAGACTTTTACACCTGACAGCAAAGTTGTTTTAGAAGAATTTCGCAAGGTCTACCCCCTGTAGACTGCTAGACGGAAGAAAGTTTTAGAAATCGCCGTCCAATCCTTTTTTCTCAAGTGAAATATGATATAATAAGTTTGTTTGAAGAAGAGCTCTAGCTCTTAAACTTAGAATAGGAGAAAACTATGCAAGCAGTTGAACATTTTATTAAGCAATTTGTTCCAGAACATTATGATTTATTTTTAGACTTGAGTCGTGAGACCAAGACGTTTTCTGGGAAGGTGACCATCACTGGTCAAGCACAGAGTGACCGTATTTCCCTTCACCAAAAAGACTTGGAAATCGCTTCTGTAGAAGTTGCAGGTCAAGCTCGTCCATTTACAGTTGACCATGATAATGAAGCCCTTCATATCGAATTGGCTGAGGCTGGTCAAGTTGAATTGGTTCTTGTCTTTTCTGGTAAAATTACAGATAACATGACAGGGATTTATCCTTCATACTACACAGTTGATGGTGTCAAGAAGGAAGTCTTGTCAACACAATTCGAGAGCCACTTTGCGCGCGAAGCTTTCCCATGTGTGGATGAGCCTGAAGCCAAGGCAACCTTTGACCTCTCTCTTCGCTTTGACCAAGCAGAAGGTGAATTGGCCTTGTCAAACATGCCAGAAATCGATGTTGAAAACCGTAAGGAAACAGGTATCTGGAAGTTTGAGACAACACCTCGCATGTCTTCTTACTTGTTGGCCTTTGTTGCTGGTGATTTGCAAGGGGTGACGGCTAAAACTAAAAACGGTACCCTCGTAGGTGTTTATTCAACCAAAGCTCATCCACTATCAAACCTTGATTTCTCACTGGATATTGCTGTTCGCTCTATCGAGTTTTACGAAGATTACTATGGAGTTAAGTACCCAATCCCTCAATCTCTCCACATCGCCCTTCCTGACTTCTCAGCTGGAGCTATGGAAAACTGGGGTCTTGTGACCTACCGTGAAGTTTGCTTAATTGTAGATGAAAACTCTACCTTTGCCAGTCGTCAACAAGTTGCCCTTGTTGTGGCCCATGAATTGGCTCACCAATGGTTTGGTAACCTCGTAACTATGAAATGGTGGGATGACCTTTGGCTCAATGAAAGCTTTGCTAATATGATGGAGTACGTCTGTGTGGACGCTATTGAACCAAGCTGGAATATCTTTGAAGATTTCCAAACAGGTGGAGTGCCTCACGCTCTTGAACGAGATGCGACTGATGGTGTTCAGTCTGTCCACGTCGAAGTTAAACATCCAGATGAAATCAATACGCTCTTTGACGGAGCTATCGTCTATGCCAAAGGAAGTCGGCTCATGCACATGCTTCGTCGTTGGCTAGGTGATGCCGATTTTGCCAAAGGTTTGCACGCTTACTTTGAAAAACACCAATACAACAACACCATTGGTAGTGACCTTTGGGATGCCCTTGGTCAAGCATCTGGCCGTGATGTCGCAGCTTTCATGGATTCTTGGTTGGAACAGCCTGGTTACCCAGTTCTTACTGTCAAAGTTGAAAATGATGTTTTGAAGATTTCACAAAAACAATTCTTCATCGGTGAGCACGAGGATAAGAACCGTCTCTGGGTTGTGCCACTAAACAGCAACTGGAAAGGCTTGCCTGATACACTTGAAACTGAAAGCATCGAAATTCCAGGCTACGCAGCTCTTCTTGCTGAAAACAAAGGAGCTCTTCGTCTCAACACAGAAAATACAGCCCACTACATTACAGACTATCAAGGAGACTTGTTGGATGCAGTTCTTGCTGACCTAGTTGAGCTTGATAACACAAGTAAACTGCAAATCGTCCAAGAACGTCGTTTACTTGCTGAAGCAGGGCACATTTCTTATGCTGACTTGCTCCCAGTCCTTGATAAACTTGCTAAGGAAGAGTCTTACCTTGTCGTTTCCGCTGTTTCTCAAGTGATTTCTGCTCTTGAGCGCTTTATCGATGAAGGAACAGAAGCTGAAAGAGCCTTCAAAGCCTTGGTTGCTAAATTAGCTCGTCACAACTATGACCGTCTTGGTTTTGAAGCTAAAGATGGCGAATCGGATGAGGATGAATTGGTTCGTCAGTTGGCTGTTTCGATGATGATTCGCTCAAATGATGCAGAAGCTAGTCAAGTCGCTAGCCAAATCTTCGCGGCTCACAAGGAGAATCTTGCAGGACTTCCAGCAGCAATTCGCTCACAAGTTCTGATCAATGAGATGAAACATCATGAGACTAAAGACTTGTTAGCACTTTATCTTGATACTTATACTCACGCAACAGATGCTGTCTTTAAACGCCAGTTGGCAGCAGCTCTTGCATATAGTACAGATGCGGACAATATCCAAACCTTGATTGCTTCTTGGAAGGACAAATTTGTGGTCAAACCACAAGACTTGTCAGCTTGGTATAATCATTTCCTATCTCATCAAGCAACTCAGGAAACAGCTTGGTCTTGGGCGCGTGAAAACTGGGCTTGGATTAAGGCAGCTCTTGGAGGAGATATGAGCTTTGATAGCTTTGTTATCCTTCCTGCTCACGTATTTAAGACTCAGCAACGTTTGGCAGAGTACAAGGAATTCTTTGAGCCACAACTTTCTGACCTTGCTCTTAGCCGTAACATCGGTATGGGAATCAAGGAAATTGCAGCGCGTGTTGACTTGATTAACCGTGAAAAAGCTGCAGTGGAAGCAGTCGTTCTTCAATACGAAAATGCATAAATAAGCCTAAAATAAAAAGAAAACTCAGCTATCTCATGTAAAATGCAGAGAGTTGAGTTTTTTTTAAGGCAAATTTGGTATAATAGTTTTAATAAGGAGGAGTTTCTCATGATAAAAATCTTATTGGTTGAGGATGACCTAGGTCTGTCAAATTCAGTATTTGACTTTTTAGACGATTTTGCGGATGTTATGCAGGTATTTGATGGGGAAGAGGGTCTCTACGAAGCTGAAAGTGGTGTCTATGACTTGATTTTGCTGGATTTGATGTTGCCAGAAAAAAATGGTTTCCAAGTCTTAAAAGAATTGCGTGAAAAGGGAATTACGACACCAGTTCTGATTATGACTGCCAAGGAAAGTTTGGATGACAAAGGACATGGATTTGAACTGGGAGCGGATGATTATCTGACCAAGCCTTTCTACCTAGAAGAACTCAAAATGCGGATTCAGGCCCTTCTCAAACGTTCAGGTAAGTTTAATGAAAATACGCTATCTTATGGAGATATTCTCATCAATTTATCAACCAATACCGTTAAGGTTGAAGATACTCCAGTCGAATTGCTGGGGAAAGAGTTCGATTTACTAGTTTATTTCCTTCAAAATCAAAATGTTATTTTGCCTAAGACGCAGATTTTTGATCGTCTATGGGGATTTGATAGTGACACAACGATTTCAGTTGTCGAAGTTTATGTTTCAAAAATCCGTAAGAAATTAAAAGGAACCACTTTTGCAGAGAATTTGCAAACCTTGCGCAGTGTTGGGTATATTTTAAAAGATGTTCAGTAAACTAAAAAAAACATGGTATGCGGATGATTTTAGTTATTTTATCCGCAACTTTGGTGTCTTCACTCTGATTTTCTCTACAATGACTCTGATTATTTTGCAGGTCATGCATTCGAGTCTCTATACTTCGGTGGATGATAAACTCCACGGACTGAGTGAAAATCCTCAAGCAGTTATTCAACTGGCAGTGAATAGGGCAACAGAAGAGATTAAAGATTTAGAAAATGCTAGGGCGGACGCTAGTAAAGTAGAAATAAAACCTAATGTCAGTTCCAATACGGAAGTCATTCTCTTTGATAAGAACTTTACTCAACTTCTTTCTGGAAATCGATTTTTGGGCTTGGATAAGATTAAGTTAGAGAAGAAAGAACTAGGACATATCTATCAGATTCAGGTTTTTAATAGCTATGGACAGGAAGAAATCTATCGCATGATTTTGATGGAAACCAATATCAGTTCGGTTTCAACCAATATCAAGTATGCTGCTGTCTTGATAAATACCAGTCAGTTGGAGCAGGCCAGTCAAAAGCATGAGCAATTGATTGTGGTCGTGATGGCTAGTTTCTGGATTTTGTCTTTGCTTGCCAGTCTCTATCTAGCTAGGGTCAGTGTTCGTCCTCTGCTTGAGAGTATGCAGAAGCAACAGTCCTTTGTGGAAAATGCCAGTCATGAGTTACGGACTCCACTTGCAGTTTTGCAAAATCGCTTAGAGACCCTCTTTCGTAAGCCAGAAGCTACCATTATGGATGTGAGTGAAAGCATTGCATCGAGTTTGGAAGAAGTCCGAAATATGCGGTTTTTGACGACAAACTTGTTGAATTTAGCTCGGAGAGATGATGGGATTAAGCCGGAACTTGCAGAAGTTCCAACCAGTTTTTTCAATACGACTTTCACAAACTATGAGATGATTGCTTCTGAAAATGACCGTGTCTTTCGTTTTGAAAATCGGATCCATCGTCCGATTGTCACAGATCAGCTTCTCTTGAAGCAGTTGATGACCATCCTATTTGATAATGCTGTCAAGTATACTGAAGAGGATGGTGAGATTGATTTTCTTATCTCGGCGACCGATCGTAATCTGTATTTGCTAGTTTCCGATAATGGAGTCGGTATTTCGACAGAAGATAAGAAGAAAATTTTTGATCGTTTTTATCGAGTCGACAAGGCTAGAACCCGTCAAAAAGGTGGTTTTGGTTTAGGATTGTCCCTAGCCAAGCAAATTGTAGATGCCTTAAAAGGAACCATTACTGTTAAAGATAATAAGCCAAAGGGAACAATCTTTGAAGTGAAGATTGCCATCCACACATCATCTAAAAAGAAAAAATAAACATATCGCTCCGGATGGGGCGATATTTTGTATTATGTGACTTTCGGTCCGTCTCACTAAGTCAGGTGTGAGACAGGCAAACCACCCACTATGCGGGTGCGCGTCGAAGGTTATACCAAAAAAACTCCGAACGCGATACAATAAAGGTGTTAAAGCCAATTGTAAAGCGAAAGGAGAAAAATATGGCACAAAAGGCTCATAGTTTATCGCACACAAAGTGGCACTGTTCTATCATATTGTGTTCACCCCTAAGTATAGACGAAAAGTCATCTATAATCAATATCGAAGTAGTTTAGGCGAAATATTTCATCGTTTGTGTAGTTATAAAGGAGTTGAAATTATCCAGTGAATGATTTCTTCACGAGTATGAAAATTTGAGAACTAGTAAAGCATGATATAGTACTAGAGAAATTAAGTGTAAAAGAATATGAGGATTCTTTTAGGGATAGTAGTAAGTAATACTAAAGCTTCTTTAAGATGCAAGTGACGAGTCAAGAGCAATAAGGCTTGAGCAAAGTGAAAGTCAGCGTCTTTAGGCGCTGGTTGGTAATTTAGGCAATAATTAAAATGATATAAAAATCTTGACAGATAAGTTTAAAAAAGGTAAACTATTTACTGGTTAATTAAATGGTTAAATAACCAGTTTAGAAAAAATTGTTTAACCGAGAAAAAGAAGTTAAGAAAAAGCTTCATCATTTATTGAAATGAGGGATTTATGAAATTCAGTAAAAAGTATATAGCAGCTGGATCAGCTGTTATCGTATCCTTGAGTCTTTGCGCCTATGCACTGAACCAGCATCGCTCGCAGGAAAATAAGGACAATAATCGTGTCTCTTATGTGGATGGCAGTCAGTCAAGTCAGAAAACTGAAAACCTGACACCAGATCAGGTTAGCCAGAAAGAAGGAATTCAGGCTGAGCAAATTGTCATCAAAATTACAGATCAGGGCTATGTGACGTCACACGGTGACCACTATCATTACTATAATGGGAAAGTTCCTTATGATGCCCTCTTTAGTGAAGAACTTCTGATGAAGGATCCAAACTACCAACTTAAAGATGGAGATATTGTCAATGAGGTCAAGGGTGGCTACATTATCAAGGTCAATGGAAAATATTATGTCTACCTGAAAGATGTAGCTCATGCTGATAATGTTCGAACCAAGGATGAAATCAATCGTCAAAAACAAGAACATGTCAAAGATAATGAGAAGGTCAGCTCTGATGTTGCTGTAGCAAGGTCTCAGGGACGCTATACGACAGATGATGGTTATGTCTTTAATCCAGCTGATATTATCGAAGATACTGGTGATGCTTATATCGTTCCTCACGGAGGTCACTACCACTATATTCCAAAAAGTGATTTGTCTGCTAGTGAATTAGCAGCAGCAAAAGCTCATTTAGCTGGCAAAAATACGCAACCGAGCCAGTTAAGCTATTCTTCAGCAGCTAGTGACAATAATACGCAATCTGTAGCACAAGGCTCAACTAGCAAGCCAGCAAATAAAGCTGAAAATCTCCAAAGTCTTTTGAAAGAACTCTATGATTCACCTAGTGACCAACGTTACAGTGAATCAGATGGCTTAGTCTTTGACCCTGCTAAGATTATCAGTCGTACACCAAATGGAGTTGCGATTCCGCATGGCGACCATTACCACTTTATTCCTTACAGCAAACTTTCCGCTTTAGAAGAAAAGATTGCTAGAATGGTGCCTATCGGTGGAACTGGTTCTACAAATGAAAAACCTAATGAAGTAGCGTCTAGTCTTGGAAGTCTTTCAAGCAATCCATCTACTTTGAATAGTGCCTCATTACTTACAAATAAGCCTATCTCTTCAACATCTGATGGTTATATCTTTAATCCTAAAGATATTGTCGAAGAAACAGCCACAGCTTATATTGTAAGACATGGTGATCATTTCCATTACATTCCTAAGTCGAATCAAATTGGACAACCGACTCTTCCAAACAATGGTCTAGCAACACCTTCGCCATCTCTTCCAATCAATCCAGGAACTTCACATGAGGAACATGAAGAAGGTGGACACGGCTTTGATGCTAATCGTATTATCGCTGAAGATGAATCAGGATTTATCATGAGTCACGGTAATCATAATCATTACTTCTTCAAGAAAGATTTGACAGCAGAGCAAATTAAGGCCGCACAGGATCATTTGAGAGGTAAAACGCCAGTAACACCAAATCCAGCTCATGATGACGATCACGATGAAGATCATCATGGACACCATCATGATGAAGACCATGATCACGGCTTTGATGCCGATCGTGTCATTAGTGAGGATGATCAAGGATTTGTCATGAGTCACGGAGACCATAATCATTATTTCTTCAAGAAAGATTTGACAGCAGAGCAAATTAAGGCCGCACAGGATCATTTGAAAACACATCATGATGCAGAGCCTGTTCAACCACTTGCAAAATCTGTTGAATCATTCTCTAAAGATGCTAGTGATGAAGAAAAGATTGCTTACATTTCTAAGACCTATGGTGTTCCACTTGAAGCTATTAGAATTTCAAATGGATTCTTTGTCTTTGGAAATCCAGACCAAGCCTACGATCCGACTCATATCCACCCATATGCTGTTCGTAAGGAACACGTTCGACTTCCACTCCAAACTGGAAATCCAGAACTTGATTTCCTAAATGAACTCTATACGACTGCCTTACGTGATGGTGTGTCTCCTTATAGTTTGCAGGTAGAAAATGGTAGTTTTGTGATCCCTCATGGAGACCACAATCACTACATCAAAGTGCAAACTAAGGGATATGAAGTAGCGTTGAAAAACAAGATTCCAGCCCTACAATCCAATTATCAACCTGGAGCCTTTGATGAGAAAACAGTCTTAGCAAAAGTAGAACAACTTCTAGCTGATAGCAGAATTATCTATAAAGACAAACCTATCGAACAAAGACAGATTGAGTTAGCCTTAGGTCAGTTTACTGAAAATATGAAGAAACTGGCAACCAACTCTACTGTGGGTTATCTAAAAACACTTGACCTCTTTGATAAACAATACATCCATATTGATGAAAGTGTCAAACCTGTTGAAACAAGTGCTTTAGATAAGAAATATCAATCCTTGATTGATAAAATCAATACGCTAGATACAGACACTTATGGACTTCCTAAGAAAGACCTTCTCGTTCGACTCCAGGAAGCTAAGTTGGCTAAAGATGAGGCTGCTTTAGCAGCGGTTGAATCACAACTTCAAGCTCTTCAAGACTTTAATGATCGTACTGGTGATACAACAGTGGAATACATCAAGTACTTCTATGAGAATGTAAATGATAGTCGTTTAAATGAGGATCTTCGTAATAAAGTAGCTAATTTGACTTTTACTTTATATCAATCCCAATCCTTCCGTAAGGCTGTGGACTTGAATAAACTGTTCCCAAGCATTTATCAAACAAAACAAGAAGTAGAAGAGGCTTTGAAAAATCAGCCAGCTTCTACAAAAGTAAATGAAACAGTTTTAGATAAAGAAAAAGTTGATAACCAATCTGCTAAGCAAGCGATTTATGAATTTTTGAAAGATCTTTATCCTGATCTTAAAAAAGAAGAACATGTCAATCATATTAGCAAGGAAGAAGTAGAAAGTCTTTTGAGCAAGGCAAATCAACTCTTGGAACAACTCCAAGAAGAAGGAATCAGACAATCCTTGGCAGAAGAAGTAGAAAATCTCAAAGCTGCCACAAACAAGGCTGATGCAGACTTGGATGAAGTAAACAGCCAGGTAAAAGATGTCTTGACTCGTATCGCTAGTGCCCTTCAACAAGAAAAGGAAAATGCAGAGCAAGATCCTCAGACACTTGTACTCTATCAAAAACTCTACGATATTCTCATATCGCTTCACTCTTATTTAGAAAGTAATAATGGTTCTGATGAGGACTTTGATAAAGTGGATGCATTACTAGATCAACTTTCTGCTAAGAGTAAAGACAAAGCAGCTTTACTTGAATTGACAAAAGCTATTCTAGTTTTGAATCACCAAATCCAGTCAAAAGCTAGCGCAAGTGAAGAAACAAGTCCAGCAAGAAATGCTGAAGCAAATGGTGATAACACCAGTGTTGAGAACCAACCAAATGTAGCTACAGAATCTAACAGTGAAACTGCAAGCGACGAAAACAAACCAAGCAACACAACAGATTCTAAACCTGCTGAATCAACTTCAGAAAATGAAACAGCATAATCTGCAACAAGTACTGGAAACTAAGAAAAACCAGTAGAATAAAAAAGTTGGTAGATAAAAAGTTTGTGGTCGGAGATCTAGGAGATTTTCCCATTCAAGGCTGTTTCCTATTTCTCATTGTAATTATAAACCATGGCAACATAAGAAAACGAGCATTTCCAACTGAGGAGGTGCTCGTTTTTTGATAGTTAGTAGTAGTTTTTATCCGTCTATTTAGAGTTGATTACAAATGATCTTGAAAGAAATTATTGACTTGAATGTGGATATAAGATTTATTCACTGATTATAATGTTTAAATAGCGCTCCAAAGCAAAGAATTATCCTCATGAGTATGAATCTTATAAATTAACTAGCTCCAAACCGTGTTCTGTTATGCGATAGATGATTGAGCAAACTTCTTTTAAGAAACGACGGTCATGCGAAACAGTGATGAGACCACCAGGATAGGTGGCAAAGAGTTTTCTGATTTGGGGTTGAGAAGTGGGAGAAAAGTTTCGTGTGGGTTCATCCAAAAGGAGAAAGTTTGGTTTGCACAAGACTAAATCCAAAAGCAGGAGTTTACCCTGTTGTCCGCCAGATAAGGAGCGAATTTGATGCTGCATTTCTGGATAACTGAAATTGAGACTGGCTAAGTGAGATTGGATTTTCTGTAGTTCCTCTTTTTCTCCAGTTTTGCTGAGATAGGCTATTGGGGATAAATCCAATTGCAGTTTTTTGTGGTAATCTTGTGGCATAAAACCAAGTAAAATCTCTCTTTTATCATTAAAAAGTTGCTGTAACTTGGCTAACAGAGTTGATTTTCCAACACCATTTGGGCCGATGATACCAATTTTTTCTTGGCCACGGACAGTTAATTGTAGTTCTTGCACCAAAATTCGCTCGCCAATGGACAAATTTTCTTTTTCCAGTTGGATTAAGACTTTAGAAGTCGCTAATGGCTGTATATCTGAGAAGAAAAGTCTGATTTCTTCCTCTTCAAGTGGTTTTTGGGTCATGGACTGAGCTATCTTTTCAAAGCGTTTTTCTTGAGAGAGAACATTTTTCATTTTTTTAGCCAATAGGCGACCGGCAGTACTGTCTTTAGTAGCTCGAAGCGCAGTTTCTACATTTTGCTTGACTCGTCGATGTTTTTCCATAGTTTTATCGTAGGCTCTTTGGTCGTTAGCTGCTTGCTGGCTTTGTTTGGCAAAATTAGCCTTTCTCTGTTCACTATAGCGATCATAGTCTAAGTGCTCTACTAGCGTTTCTGCTTCTTTACGGTGCTTGACCAGTCGCAAGTGGACAATAGTGTCTGCCGTTTCAGACAGAAAGTCCTCATCATGGGAGATGAAAATAACAGTTTGCCGAATCTTTCGAATCTGACCTTTTAGCCAATCAACTGTTTCAAGGTCCAGGTCATTTGAAGGTTCATCTAAAAATAGAATCTCAAAGGGTTTAGCTAACTCATGGATAAGCTGAATTTTCAAAGCTTCGCCCCCTGATAGACTGCCAATCTCTTGGTCACTAGCAAAACGATTGCTATCAAAATGCAACTCCTCCGCCAAACGATAGAGGATACTGTAGTCTAAATCAGCAGGATCTAAGAAAAAGTAGTCGTGTAGAGTTTTCTTTTTCAGCTTTTCGGGAAGTTTTTGAGGAATATAGGCCAGTGACTGATAGTCAGACTGGATGTCTCCTCTGATAGTGAAATCAGGTAAAGTTTCTCCCATTAAAGTTTTAAGTAAGGTGGATTTGCCATTTCCTTCTTCGCCAATAATAGTGACCTTTTCCCCAGCTTGGATGGTCATACTTAAGTCAGAGACAAGGTCTCGTAAATCTTTGTTTTGAGTGATGGTCAGGTGATTGATTTTTATCATATGATTGCCCTTTCTAGAATGTCCATAGTGCATAATAAAAAGCTCTACTTTACCTAGTAGAGCCCAAAGTCTATGTCAAAAAAACTCTATTAAAATGCCAGAAAAAGAGCATAAAAGAGCAAATAAAAAGAGACAAAAACAAGATCTACTAAATAAAGGTTCTTTATTTGATAGACTTAGTTGTTCATGTCTCCCTTACCTCCGAGTATTAGTATCTTTATACTATACCTTTCAGGAAATTTTGTCAACAGAAAACTGGAAATTCTATGCTCTAAAATCCAAAAACAGGTCCATAGAGACTTAGTACGTGTTTGACATGCTCGTAATGGATTTTATCATAGTTTCGCCAAGCAGTGCGTGCTTGATCGTTTAGTTTTAGGCTACCCAGTCCAATCAGAGGACTGGTGGGTTGGTAAAATTTCTCAAGATCAATTAAGATACTGTTGTTCAACTTTTCCGTTTTTTTGAGCTCTTGCATAGTAGTGTTTAGCAGCTCTTGTAGTCTAATATCATCTGCCGTACCCTGTTTACAGTTTTGGTAGCTTTTATTTAACTTGGATAGGAGTTGAATGAGTTTCTTGTCTTCCATGTGAGCATCCTCCTTGATCTGATGTAGTATAGCAATAAAAAAAACAAAAATGTCATAGTAAATATGTAAAAAATTCGAATGTTATTTACAAAGTTTGGTGGGCTGATTTGTAGGCTTTTCATGGTATAATCAAGAGAGTAAATCTTTATGGAGGAAGTATGAAATTAAATATTCAAGAAATTCGTAAGCAGTCTGAAGGCTTGCATTTTGAACAAACGTTAGACCTAGCTGCAGACCTGCGTGCACGTAATCAAGAAATTTTAGATGTAAAAGATATCCTTGCAGTTGGGAAAGTACAGTACGAAGACCGTATGTATTTCTTAGACTATCAACTATCTTATACCATTGTTCTTGCTTCAAGTCGCAGTATGGAGCCAGTTGAGTTAGTTGAATCTTATCCAGTAACGGAAGTTTTCATGGAAGGGGCAACTAATCAGCTAGATCAAGAAGTTTTAGACGATGATTTGGTCCTTCCTATCGAAAATGGAGAACTTGACCTTGCTGAGAGCGTATCAGACAATATCCTACTAAACATTCCTATCAAGGTCTTGACGGCTGAAGAAGAGGCTGGTCAAGGATTTGTTTCAGGAAATGACTGGCAAATCATGACTGAGGAAGAATACCAAGCTCAACAAGCAGTTAAGAAAGAAGAAAACAGTCCTTTTGCTGGCTTACAAGGACTATTTGATGGAGACGAATAATGGTCTTGTCAAAAAAACGAGCACGAAAAGTGCTAGAAGAAATCATTGCTCTTTTTCCAGATGCCAAGCCTAGTCTTGATTTCACCAATCATTTTGAACTTTTGGTTGCGGTCATGTTGTCAGCTCAGACAACGGATGCAGCGGTAAATAAGGCCACACCGGGTCTCTTTGCTGCCTTTCCAACTCCACAAGCCATGTCTGTAGCGACAGAGGGTGAGATTGCCTCACACATTTCTCGTTTGGGACTGTATCGGAATAAGGCTAAATTCCTTAAAAAATGTGCCCAACAGTTACTAGACGATTTTGACGGTCAAGTCCCTCAGACTCGTGAAGAATTAGAAAGTCTGGCAGGTGTTGGTCGCAAGACAGCCAACGTAGTTATGAGTGTGGGCTTTGGAATTCCAGCCTTTGCAGTCGATACTCATGTGGAGCGTATTTGTAAGCACCACGATATTGTCAAAAAATCAGCGACACCTCTTGAGGTGGAAAAGCGGGTCATGGATATCTTACCACCTGAGCAGTGGTTAGCAGCCCATCAGGCCATGATTTATTTTGGAAGAGCCATTTGCCATCCTAAAAATCCAGAGTGTGACCAGTACCCACAGTTATATGATTTTAGCAATTTATAAGATGGTGGCTCAAAAGTTTTTGCTTGATTTTAGGTCTGCTTTGTGCTATAGTATTTGATAACTAAATATTCCTTTAAACCTGTCCCGTGAGGCAGGCAAGGAGCGCGATAAAGTAGAAGGGTGAAGTCTATACTGTTTGCAGTAGGGCTCGCTTGGCTATACATTTCAAGTCTCCTTGTTTAAGGAGACTTTTCTTTTTGGAGGTTTGTCATGAAGACAAAAGAAGTTGTAGACGAATTGACCGTCAAACGAGCGATTACGCGTATTACTTATGAGATTATTGAACGCAACAAAGATTTGAATAAAATCGTCTTGGCTGGTATTAAAACTCGCGGTGTCTTTATAGCCCACCGAATCCAAGAACGTTTGGAGCAGCTAGAAAATCTTTCAGTTCCTGTTGTGGAATTGGATACTAAACCTTTCCGTGATGATATTAAAAGTGGAGAAGATACTTCTTTGGTTTCTGTCGATGTGACAGACCGTGAGGTTATCTTGGTGGATGATGTGCTCTATACAGGCCGTACTATCCGTGCTGCTATTGATAATATTGTAGGTCATGGTCGTCCTGCGCGCGTGAGTTTAGCAGTTCTCGTCGATCGTGGGCATAGAGAATTGCCAATCCGTCCAGATTACGTTGGGAAGAATATCCCAACCAGTCGTTCTGAAGAAATCATCGTGGAGATGGCAGAACTTGATGGCCAAGACAGAGTTCTGATTACTGAAGAAGCTTAGAAAGCTAAAGGAGTAGCCATGTCAGAAAATCAACAAGCATTGAACCATGTGGTGTCCATGGAAGATCTCACTGTCGATCAAGTCATGAAATTGATCAAACGAGGGATTGAGTTTAAAAACGGAGCTCAGCTTCCCTATGGGGATCATCCGATTGTTTCCAATCTTTTCTTTGAGGATTCTACACGGACGCATAAGTCCTTTGAAGTAGCAGAGATTAAACTGGGATTGGAGCGACTTGACTTTGATGTGAAGACTAGTTCAGTCAATAAGGGTGAGACACTTTATGATACCATTTTGACTCTGTCTGCTTTAGGAGTGGATGTCTGTGTGATTCGCCACCCTGAGGTCGATTATTACAGAGATTTGATTGCAAGTCCCACGATTACGACTTCCATTATCAATGGTGGAGATGGTTCGGGTCAACACCCTAGCCAGAGTTTGCTTGATTTGATGACTATTTATGAGGAATTTGGTCACTTTGAGGGTCTCAAGGTTGCGATTGCAGGTGACTTGGACCACTCACGCGTTGCCAAATCCAATATGCAGATTTTGAAACGTTTAGGTGCAGAACTTTATTTTGCTGGACCTGAGGAATGGAGAAGTCAAGAGTTTGCAGACTATGGACAGTTTGTAGCCATTGATGAAATCATTGATCAGGTGGATGTTATGATGTTTCTCCGTGTGCAACATGAACGCCATAATAGTGGAGCTGTCTTTTCCAAAGAAGACTACCATGCCCAACATGGCTTGACTCAAGAACGTTATGACCGTTTGAAAGAAACAGCAATTCTCATGCACCCAGCTCCAGTCAATCGTGATGTAGAAATCGCAGATCACTTGGTTGAAGCACCAAAATCACGGATTGTCCAACAAATGACCAATGGTGTCTTTGTTCGAATGGCAATCTTAGAATCCGTACTGGCGAGTAGAAACGCCAACTAAAACACAAGACGTTAAAAGACGCCAGTGAGCGTCCACGAGAGGTGAAAATATGACAAAAAGACTTCTAGTATTAGAAGATGGCACAGTTTTTGAAGGAAAGGCCTTCGGAGCAGATATTGATGTAACAGGCGAAATTGTCTTTAATACAGGGATGACCGGCTACCAAGAATCCATTACAGACCAGTCTTATAATGGACAAATCTTGACTTTTACTTATCCTTTGGTAGGAAATTATGGAATTAACCGTGATGATTACGAATCCATTATTCCAACTTGTAAGGGAGTCGTTGTTTTCGAAGAAGCACGTCGAGCTAGCAACTGGCGCAACCAAATGACGCTGGATGAATTTTTGAAAGCCAAGAAAATTCCAGGTATTTCAGGGATTGATACGCGTGCTCTTACCAAGATTATCCGTAAGCATGGTACGATGCGTGCAACCTTGACCCATGTTGGAGACAGTATGGACCATGTGACGGATCAGCTCCAAGCAACAGTTTTGCCGACAGACAATATCAAGCAGGTTTCTACTAAAACATCCTATCCAGCTCCAGGAGTTGGTTTGAGCGTGGTGTTAGTGGACTTTGGTCTCAAGCACTCAATCTTACGTGAACTTTCTAAGCGTAACTGTAACGTTACGGTTGTTCCGTATTCAACAACGGCAGAAGAAATTCTCCATCTCAATCCTGACGGAGTTATGTTGTCAAATGGACCGGGAAATCCAGAAGATGTTCCACAGGCACTCGACATGATTCGTGGTGTGCAAGGAAAAATTCCAATCTTTGGTATCTGTATGGGACACCAACTCTTTGCTATGGCAAATGGGGCTAAGACCTACAAGATGAAATTTGGTCACCGTGGATTCAACCATGCGGTACGGGAGATTGCTACAGGCCGTGTAGACTTTACCAGCCAGAACCATGGTTATGCAGTCAGCCGTGAGGATTTGCCAGAGCATTTGATCATTACTCACGAAGAAATCAATGACAAGTCAGTTGAAGGTGTGCGTCACAGATACCAACCTGCTTTCTCTGTTCAATACCATCCAGATGCAGCCCCTGGTCCACACGACGCAAGCTACCTATTTGACGAGTTTATCGAGATGATGGAAGCTTTTAAACAATCAAACTAAGAACGAGTAAAAGCTCGTCGGAGAATTTATTTAATGTCGCCCTGAGAGGCGACGAATAGAAAGGAGAAGATACATTGTTCGCGGAAGTGAACACGCCCTAAGAACTGTGTGAAAAAGATAAACATCGTCTTGACGCTGAAGGTGTCTGCACCGAGTTTCCTATTTTCACTGTGTTCTTTACGGGCTTTGTATCATAAACTATGCCTAAACGTACTGATATTCAAAAAATTATGGTGATTGGTTCTGGTCCGATTATTATTGGTCAGGCTGCTGAGTTTGACTACGCTGGGACCCAGGCTTGCTTGTCGTTGAAAGAGGAAGGTTATGAGGTTGTTTTGGTTAACTCAAATCCTGCAACCATCATGACGGACAAGGAAATTGCTGACAAGGTTTACATTGAACCGATTACACTTGAGTTTGTGACACGTATTCTTCGTAAGGAACGTCCAGATGCCTTGCTACCAACACTCGGTGGTCAGACAGGTCTCAACATGGCCATGGAATTATCTAAAAATGGTATCCTAGACGAGCTTGGCGTTGAACTTCTGGGTACCAAATTATCTGCCATTGACCAAGCGGAGGACCGTGACCTCTTTAAACAATTGATGGAAGAGCTTGAGCAACCCATTCCAGAATCTGAAATTGTTAACACAGTAGAAGAAGCAGTTGCCTTTGCAGCGACAATTGGCTACCCAGTCATCGTTCGTCCAGCCTTTACCCTTGGTGGTACTGGTGGTGGTATGTGTGCCAACGAGAAAGAATTGCGTGAAATCGCTGAAAATGGTTTGAAATTGTCACCTGTTACCCAATGTTTGATTGAGCGTTCGATTGCAGGTTTCAAGGAAATTGAATACGAAGTGATGCGAGACTCAGCTGACAATGCTTTGGTTGTTTGTAACATGGAAAACTTTGACCCAGTTGGGATTCATACAGGGGATTCCATTGTATTTGCCCCTGCGCAAACCATGTCAGACTATGAAAACCAAATGCTACGTGACGCAAGCTTGAGCATCATTCGTGCCCTCAAGATTGAAGGTGGATGTAACGTTCAGCTGGCTCTTGATCCACACAGCTTCAAGTACTATGTCATCGAAGTAAACCCTCGTGTATCGCGTTCGTCAGCCCTTGCTTCTAAGGCGACAGGATATCCGATTGCTAAGTTGGCTGCTAAGATTGCAGTAGGTTTGACCTTGGATGAAGTTATCAACCCAGTTACAGGTTCAACCTATGCCATGTTTGAACCTGCCCTTGACTACGTGGTTGCCAAGATTCCTCGTTTCCCATTTGACAAGTTTGAAAAAGGTGAACGCCGTCTCGGTACTCAGATGAAGGCGACTGGAGAAGTCATGGCAATCGGTCGTAACATTGAAGAATCTCTTCTTAAGGCTTGCCGCTCCCTTGAAATTGGGGTGCATCACAATGAAATGCCTGAACTTGCAGCAGTTTCTGATGATGCCTTGATTGAAAAAGTAGTCAAAGCCCAGGATGACCGTCTCTTCTACGTATCAGAAGCCATTCGTCGTGGCTACACACCAGAAGAAATTGCAGAGCTTACAAAAATCGATATTTTTTATCTGGATAAACTCCTACATATCTTTGAAATTGAGCAGGAATTGGGTGCTCATCCACAAGATCTAGAAGTCTTGAAAACAGCTAAACTTAATGGCTTCTCAGACCGTAAGATTGCGGAATTTTGGGAAACGACTGCTGATCAAGTTCGTCAGCTTCGCTTGGGAAACAAGATTGTCCCAGTTTATAAGATGGTCGATACCTGTGCGGCGGAGTTTGACTCTGAAACACCATATTTTTATTCAACCTATGGTTGGGAAAATGAATCTATCAAGTCTGATAAAGAATCTGTACTTGTTCTAGGTTCTGGTCCAATCCGTATCGGGCAAGGTGTTGAGTTTGACTACGCAACCGTTCACTCTGTCAAGGCTATCCAGGCTGCTGGTTATGAAGCTATTATCATGAACTCAAACCCAGAGACTGTTTCAACAGACTTCTCTGTGTCTGACAAGCTCTACTTTGAACCATTGACTTTTGAAGATGTTATGAACGTCATTGACCTGGAGCAACCAAAAGGAGTTATCGTTCAGTTCGGTGGTCAAACAGCTATCAACCTTGCGGAGCCATTGGCTAAAGCAGGTGTGACGATCCTTGGTACACAAGTTGCTGACCTAGACCGTGCCGAAGACCGTGACCTTTTCGAGCAAGCTCTCAAAGAATTGGATATTCCACAGCCACCAGGACAAACGGCAACCAATGAAGAAGAAGCAGTGCTTGCAGCTCGCAAGATTGGCTTCCCAGTCTTAGTTCGCCCATCTTATGTCTTGGGTGGTCGTGCTATGGAAATCGTAGAAAATGAAGAAGATCTTCGTTCTTACATGCGTACAGCGGTTAAGGCTAGTCCTGATCATCCAGTCCTTGTTGACTCTTATATCGTTGGACAAGAGTGTGAAGTTGATGCCATTTCAGACGGAGAAAATGTTCTCATCCCTGGTATCATGGAACATATCGAACGTGCCGGTGTCCACTCAGGTGACTCAATGGCCGTTTACCCACCACAAACCTTGTCGCAAAAGGTGCAAGAAACAATCGCAGACTATACTAAACGCTTAGCAATCGGCCTTAACTGTCTTGGTATGATGAACATTCAGTTTGTCATCAAGGATGAAAAAGTCTACGTTATTGAGGTCAATCCGCGTGCCAGCCGTACAGTTCCATTCCTTTCTAAGGTAACCAATATTCCTATGGCTCAAGTAGCGACCAAGCTCATTCTTGGGCAAAGTTTATCAGAACTTGGCTACCAAGATGGTCTTTACCCTGAAAGCACCCGCGTTCATATCAAGGCACCTGTCTTCTCCTTTACCAAACTAGCTAAGGTAGACAGCTTACTTGGTCCTGAAATGAAGTCAACAGGGGAAGTTATGGGTTCTGATACGACTTTGGAAAAAGCTCTCTATAAGGCCTTTGAAGCTTCTTACCTCCACTTGCCAACTTTTGGTAACGTTGTATTTACCATCGATGATGATGCCAAAGAAGAGGCCTTGGACTTGGCTCGTCGTTTCCAAAATATTGGCTATGGAATCCTCGCGACAGAAGGGACAGCAGCCTTCTTTGCTAGTCATAGATTGCAAGCCCAACCTGTTGGTAAGATTGGTGATGATGATAAGGATATTCCAAGTTTTGTTCGCAAAGGAAGAATTCAAGCTATCATTAACACAGTTGGAACAAAACGAACTGCTGATGAAGATGGAGAGCAAATCCGCCGTTCAGCTATTGAACACGGGGTGCCCCTCTTCACAGCCCTAGATACAGCTAACGCTATGCTTAAAGTATTGGAAAGCCGTAGTTTTGTCACAGAAGCAATCTAGTTTAGAAAAGTTTTTCACAGTTTAAAAGCCAGCGTCAGAAAACGCTGGCTTTTGCGACATTAGTGCAGGCTATTCAACTATCAGTTCTTCACTCAAGGATGATTATGAATTGTGATACGATAAGAATAAATTGAGAATGGCTTATGATGTTAATCGTTCTCCTTTTTTGTAATTCTAGCATATCAGAGTCAATATATATTTGTATGGTACTTCCTTTTGCAAAAATGGCTATTTCAGGTTAAAAAAACGACATTTCAGATTTTCTGTTCCAGAAATAGCTATCGCTATGATATAATTATTTTATGATTATTACTATTCCTATAAAAAACCAAAAAGATATTGGCACCCCATCTGATTCAGTCGTTGTTCTCGGCTATTTTGATGGTATACACAAGGGGCATCAAGAATTATTTCGTGTTGCCAATAAGGCTGCGAGAAAGGACTTATTGCCTATCGTTGTTATGACCTTTAATGAATCTCCAAAGATCGCTTTAGAGCCTTATCATCCTGACCTATTTTTACATATTTTGAACCCTGCTGAACGTGAGAGGAAATTAAAACGCGAAGGTGTAGAGGAATTATATCTCCTTGATTTTAGTAGTCAATTCGCTAGTCTCACGGCAGAAGAATTTTTTGCAACTTATATCAAGGCTATGAATGCCAAAATTATTGTTGCAGGTTTTGATTATACATTTGGTTCTGACAAAAAAACAGCAGAAGATTTAAAGGATTACTTTGATGGAGAAGTTATCATTGTTCCACCTGTAGAAGATGAGAAAGGAAAGATTAGTTCAACTCGTATCCGTCAAGCTATTTTAGATGGAAATATGAAAGAAGCAGGAGAACTTTTGGGGGCACCGCTTCCATCCAGAGGTATGGTGGTTCATGGTAATGCTCGTGGTCGTACGATTGGTTATCCAACAGCTAATTTAGTGCTTTTAGACCGTACTTATATGCCAGCAGATGGCGTTTATGTCGTTGATGTTGAGATTCAAAGACAGAAGTATCGTGCTATGGCTAGTGTCGGGAAAAATGTAACCTTTGATGGAGAAGAAGCACGTTTTGAAGTCAATATTTTTGATTTTAATCAAGATATTTATGGGGAAACCGTCATGGTTTATTGGCTTGATCGCATTCGAGATATGACAAAATTTGATTCTGTTGACCAATTAGTGGATCAGTTAAAGGCTGATGAAGAAGTAGCTCGGAATTGGTCTTAAGAGATTGAGTAAACAAAAAAGAGGTTGTTTGTAACCCAAAAGATAGATGATTTAGTCTAACTTTTGAGGTCACGACATTACCTCTTTTTATTCTTTTTCAAAGGTAAATCCTTCTCCAAGGATTTCATGGGCTTCTGTAATGGTTATAAAGGCTTGAGGATCGATTCGATGAATCATTTCCTTCATTTTCACAATCTCATTCCTACCGACAATACAGTAGATAATCTTCAAATCTTTTTGACTATAGTAGCCTTGACCTGAGATGAAAGTAACACCTCTTCCTAGGTCATCATTGATTGCCTTAGCAAGTTGGTCAGGACGTTTTGTGATAATCATAAAGCCTTTACCTGCGTAGCCACCTTCGCCAATCAAATCAATAACACGCGAAACGATAAAATCAAATAAGAGTGTGTAGGAAACCAATCTCAAATCCTTGAAGATAAGGAGAATGAGCATGAGAATACAAAAATCTAAGATAAAGAGCAGTTTCCCCATAGATATATGAGTGTATTTATTGAGAATACGAGCTAGAATATCAGTTCCGCCAGTTGTACCTCCAGCATTAAAGATAATTCCAAGACCGATTCCCAATAGAATTCCCGCTATAAGGGCAGTGATTAGTAAATCACCTTGAAGATCAATATGAAGGGGAATACGTTCAAAAAAGGCCAACCAGGCGGATAAGGCTAAGGTTCCTAGTAAACTAGAGTAGAGGGATTTTGCTCCAAATATTTTCCAAGCTAGGATGAAAAGGGGAATGTTAATCAGCAAGTTCATGAGCGAAACAGGGATTTTAAAAAGATAAAAGGTGATAAGGGTAATGCCTGTCGCCCCTCCTTCAAAGAGATGATGAGGAACTACAAAATAAGTTAGACCAAAAGCATAAATAGCAGCTCCTAATAAAATGGTTAAAATGGGGTAAATTTTTTTAATCATAGGACACCTCTTTTCTTATAAGTAGATTATATCAAATTTTTAAGGAAAATTTGAGTGACTCCATTAGGATTTTTAATCTTTTTTTGATATAATTAGAAGTAAGAAAACCAATCTGAATCCTAAAATAGAAAGATTGATACTATGACAAAAATTAAGATTGTAACCGATTCATCTGTTACTATTGAACCAGAACTAGTAAAGCAATTAGATATTACAATTGTTCCATTATCTGTAATGATTGATAATGTTGTTTATTCTGATGCTGATTTGAAAGAAGAAGGTAAATTTCTTCAGTTGATGCAAGAAGCTAAGAATCTTCCGAAAACAAGTCAACCGCCTGTAGGTGTCTTTGCTGAAGTTTTTGAAGACTTGTGCAAGGATGGCAGCCAGATTCTGGCTATTCATATGTCCCATGCTCTTTCAGGTACTGTAGAAGCAGCGCGTCAAGGTGCTAGCCTATCTACTGCCGACGTAACAGTTATTGACAGTTCTTTCACTGACCAAGCCTTGAAATTCCAAGTTGTTGAGGCTGCGAAATTAGCACAAGAAGGTAAAGATATGGAGACGATTTTAGCTCATGTAGAAGAGGTTAAAAACAACACAGAACTCTATATTGGTGTTTCAACTTTGGAAAATCTTGTCAAAGGTGGACGAATTGGCCGTGTAACTGGATTGTTGAGCTCCCTTCTCAATATCCGTGTTGTCATGCAGATGAAGGACCATGAATTGCAGCCAATGGTTAAAGGTCGCGGTGCTAAAACCTTTAAAAAATGGTTGGATGAGTTGATAACATCACTCTCTGAACGTTCTGTAGCAGAGATTGGAATTTCATATTCTGGTAGTGCTGATTGGGCAAAAGAGATGAAAGAAAGCTTACAAGCTTATGTTGAACAGCCAATTTCTGTTTTGGAAACGGGTTCCATTATTCAAACGCACACAGGTGAGAATGCTTGGGCTATTTTGGTACGTTACCACTCCTAAAAAAATAAAGAAAATGCGAATAAACGGCGTTTTTAACTTGACCTATAAGGGATTTTAGGATATGATTATATTTGTTAATTAGAAATTAATTTGGAGGAATCATTAACATGGCAAACAAACAAGATTTGATCGCTAAAGTAGCAGAAGCTACAGAATTGACTAAGAAAGACTCAGCAGCAGCAGTTGAAGCTGTATTCGCAGCAGTAACTGATTACCTTGCAGCTGGTGAAAAAGTTCAATTGATCGGTTTTGGTAACTTTGAAGTTCGTGAGCGTGCTGCACGTAAAGGTCGCAATCCACAAACTGGTAAAGAAATCACAATTGCAGCTTCTAAAGTTCCAGCATTCAAAGCTGGTAAAGCTCTTAAAGACGCTGTTAAATAATCAGCCTTTAAAAAGCCTATTGTATCAAGCTTTATAGCTTGGGCAGTAGGCTTTTTTGTGTATAGGGAGCAAAACACTATTTTTTCACTTGTTTTAGGATGATGTCAACCAGCATTTTCGTTATTTTCTAATAGTGCTGAGTTTTTATACTCTTCGAAAATCTCTTCAAACCACGTCAGCGTCTCCTTGCCGTAGGTATATGATACTGACTCTGTCAGTTCTATCCACAACCTCAAAACAGTGTTTTGAGCAACCTGCGGCTAAGCTTCCTAGTTTTCTATTTGATTTTCATTGAGTATCAGTCCTCTTTCCCTTAGGAAGAGGCTTTTTAATACTAGGAAAAGGACAGTTAGAGTCTTCTGTGTTATACTAGAGATATGTTAGATTTGAAAGAATACGATATTGTCATGTGGCCGGAGGAGAAGATTGTTTCTTTTCGTCAGAAACTCCTCACTTGGTATGATGAAAACAAAAGAGATTTACCATGGCGTAGGAGTAAGAATCCTTATCATATCTGGGTCTCTGAAATTATGCTCCAGCAGACCAGGGTGGATACGGTTATCCCTTATTACGAACGATTCTTGGACTGGTTTCCAACAGTGGAAAATTTGGCGAATGCGCCTGAAGAGCGTTTGTTGAAGGCTTGGGAAGGTTTGGGTTATTATTCTCGAGTTCGTAATATGCAGGCTGCAGCCCAGCAGATTATGACTGACTTTGGTGGCCAATTTCCAAACACCTATGAAGGAATTTCCAGCTTGAAAGGAATTGGACCTTATACTGCAGGAGCCATTTCCAGTATCGCTTTTAATTTGCCTGAGCCAGCGGTCGATGGTAATGTCATGCGGGTTTTGGCACGTCTGTTTGAAGTCAATCACGATATTGGCATTCCAAGTAATCGCAAAATTTTTCAGGCAATGATGGAAATCTTGATTGACCCAAAACGGCCAGGTGACTTTAATCAAGCTTTGATGGACTTGGGGTCTGATATTGAGGCGCCTGTAAATCCCAGACCAGAAGAAAGTCCGGTTAAGGACTTTAGTGCGGCATATCAGAATGGCACAATGGACCGTTATCCAATCAAGGCTCCTAAGAAAAAGCCGGTCCCTATTTATCTTAAAGCCTTGGTGGTAAAAAATACTCAGGGACAATTTTTACTTGAAAAAAATGAAAGCGAAAAGCTATTGGCAGGTTTTTGGCATTTCCCCTTGATAGAAGTTGATAACTTTTTGCAAGAAGAGCAGTTTGACCTCTTTCATCAGGTTGCAGAAGACAATGTGAACTTTGGTCCCAGTCCAGAAGAGAGTTTTCAGCAGGACTATGACCTAGATGTTGCTTGGCTTGATGTTTATTTTGAGACTGTCAAGCATGTCTTTAGCCATCGCAAGTGGCATGTTCAAATTGTAGCAGGTCAGGTGAGTGACTACCATGATTTTTCAGATAGGGAAGTTCGCTGGCTTTCACCAGAAGAGTTTAAGAATTACCCACTTGCCAAACCCCAACAAAAAATCTGGCAGGCTTATGCACAAACTAACTTAGACAGTAGCAAAGACTAGCTATCGTGTTTTCTTGTTATTTTTTTGGTATAATAGTAGAGAAAAAGGTGAACATATGAAAAAAATACTAATTGTAGATGATGAAAAACCAATCTCAGATATTATCAAGTTTAATATGACCAAGGAAGGTTACGAAGTTGTAACTGCTTTTAACGGTCGTGAAGCGTTAGAACAATTTGAAGCAGAGCAGCCAGATATTATTATTCTGGATTTGATGCTTCCAGAAATTGATGGTTTGGAAGTTGCTAAGACCATTCGCAAGACCAGCAGTGTGCCTATTATCATGCTGTCGGCTAAAGACAGTGAATTTGATAAGGTTATCGGTTTAGAGCTTGGGGCGGATGACTATGTAACCAAACCCTTCTCAAATCGTGAGTTGCAGGCGCGTGTTAAAGCTTTGCTGCGTCGTTCTCAACCTATGCCAGTAGATGGGCAGGAAGCAGAAAGTAAACCTCAACCTATCCAAATTGGGGATTTAGAAATTGTTCCAGACGCCTACGTGGCTAAAAAATATGGCGAAGAACTAGACTTAACCCATCGTGAGTTTGAGCTTTTGTATCATTTGGCATCGCATACAGGTCAAGTCATTACGCGCGAACACTTACTTGAGACTGTCTGGGGTTATGACTATTTTGGTGATGTCCGTACAGTTGATGTGACTGTCCGACGTCTGCGTGAGAAGATTGAAGATACGCCCAGCCGACCAGAGTATATCTTGACGCGCCGTGGTGTAGGGTATTACATGAGAAATAATGCTTGATTTACTGAAACAAACGATTTTTACCAGAGATTTTATCTTTATCCTGATTTTGTTAGGTTTCATCCTTGTTGTGACCCTCTTATTACTAGAGAATAGACGTGATAATATTCGGTTGAAGCAAATCAATCAAAAGGTTAAAGATTTGATTGCAGGAGATTATTCCAAGGTTCTTGATATGCAAGGTGGGTCTGAAATCACCAATATTACCAATAATTTGAATGACTTGTCGGAGGTTATTCGTCTCACTCAGGAAAATCTAGAACAAGAGAGTAAGAGACTAAATAGTATCCTGTTTTATATGACAGATGGGGTTCTTGCGACCAATCGTCGGGGGCAGATTATCATGATTAACGATACAGCCAAGAAGCAACTGGGGCTGGTTAAAGAAGATGTTCTGAATAGAAGCATTTTGGAATTGCTCAAGATAGAAGAAGACTATGAATTGCGTGATTTGATTACCCAAAGTCCAGAATTGTTGCTAGATTCCCAAGACATCAATGGGGAATATCTGAGCCTTCGAGTTCGCTTTGCCTTGATTCGTCGAGAGTCTGGCTTTATTTCAGGTTTGGTGGCTGTTTTGCATGATACGACGGAGCAGGAGAAGGAAGAGCGCGAACGGAGACTCTTCGTTTCCAACGTTAGTCATGAGTTACGGACTCCTTTAACCAGCGTGAAATCTTATCTTGAAGCCTTGGATGAGGGAGCTTTGTGTGAAACTGTAGCACCAGACTTCATCAAGGTGTCTCTGGACGAAACCAACCGTATGATGCGCATGGTGACGGATCTCCTCCATCTCTCACGGATTGATAATGCGACCAGTCACCTAGATGTAGAATTGATAAACTTCACTGCCTTTATTACCTTTATCCTCAATCGTTTTGACAAGATGAAAGGACAGGAAAAAGAAAAGAAATATGAGCTGGTGAGAGATTATCCCATCAATTCTATCTGGATGGAAATTGATACAGATAAGATGACGCAGGTTGTCGACAATATTTTAAATAATGCCATTAAGTATTCGCCAGATGGGGGTAAAATCACTGTCAGAATGAAGACAACTGAAGACCAGATGATTTTATCCATTTCTGACCACGGTTTGGGGATTCCTAAGCAGGATTTGCCACGTATTTTTGACCGTTTCTATCGTGTAGATCGTGCTAGAAGTCGTGCCCAAGGTGGAACAGGTCTGGGCCTGTCTATTGCCAAAGAAATTATCAAACAACATAAGGGCTTTATTTGGGCCAAGAGTGAATACGGTAAGGGATCAACCTTTACCATTGTTCTCCCTTATGATAAGGATGCAGTGAAAGAAGAAGTATGGGAGGATGAAGTAGAAGACTAGAATGAGTGAAATAGGCTTTAAATACAGTATTTTAGCGTCGGGTTCCAGTGGAAATTCCTTTTATCTGGAAACCCCAAAAAAGAAGCTTTTAGTGGATGCAGGCTTGTCTGGTAAAAAGATTACTAGCCTACTTGCTGAAATTAACCGCAAGCCAGAAGACCTGGATGCCATCTTGATTACCCATGAGCATTCAGATCATATCCATGGAGTAGGCGTTTTGGCTCGCAAGTATGGTATGGATCTTTATGCCAATGAAAAGACCTGGCAAGCTATGGAAAATAGTAAATATCTTGGCAAGGTGGATTCTTCGCAAAAGCATATCTTTGAGATGGGCAAAACCAAAACCTTTGGAGATATTGACATCGAGAGTTTTGGTGTAAGCCATGATGCGGTCGCACCACAGTTCTATCGCTTTATGAAGGATGACAAGAGTTTTGTCCTTTTGACAGATACAGGTTATGTTAGTGACCGTATGGCGGGAATTGTCGAAAATGCGGACGGCTATCTTATCGAGTCCAACCATGATGTAGAGATTTTGCGAGCAGGTTCTTACGCTTGGCGACTAAAACAACGAATCCTATCGGATCTGGGTCACCTTTCTAACGAAGATGGTGCCGAAGCCATGATTCGGACGTTAGGAAATCGCACTAAGAAGATTTACCTTGGGCATTTATCTAAGGAAAACAATATCAAGGAACTGGCTCATATGACCATGGTCAATCAGCTGGCTCAAGCTGATCTGGGAGTCGGAGTAGACTTTAAGGTTTATGATACCTCACCAGATACCGCAACACCATTGACAGATATATAGAAAGAACGCTGAGAAAGTGTTCTTTTTATATTGACTGAACACCTAAAAAGTAATACAATGGTGTTACCATTAAAAAAGGGAGTGCAAAAGATGACTACTATTACATTAAAAGTTTCTGAAGCTGATAAAATATTTATGAAAGCAATGGCTAAGTTTGAAGGAGTTTCCCTTTCGGAACTTATTCGCACCAAAACTCTTGAAGCTCTAGAAGACGAATACGACGCTCGTGTGGCAGATTTAGCCTATCAAGAGTATGTAGACGACTTGGAAAAAGGAGTTGAACCTATTACTTGGGAAGAAATGATGCATGATTTAGGCTTGGAGGATGAATAATTTGTATAAATTAGTTCCGACAAGACGTTTCATCAAGCAATTGAAAAAATTGGATCGTTATACGCAGAAGCTAATTACAAACTATTTACAAACCAATGTTTTGGAGGATCCAAGACGATACGGAAAGGCTTTGGTTGGTAATCGCGTTGGTCAATGGCGCTATAGAATTGGTAATTATCGAGTTATCGTACAAATTATAGATGATGAATTAGTCATTGCTACTTTAGAAGTTGGTCATCGGAGAGATATTTATTAAATTAAAGCTGAGTAATAACAGTATAGAAAGTAAGGAGAGTAAAAATTTGAAGAAAAAATGGTTTTTTGCAGATTATTATGATACAACAATTATTTTACTTGCTTTAATCTCTGTTATTCTGGTATTGCTTGGATTTACTGAGATAATTGATTTGGACAATCCGCCTTATAGTATTATTGATTTAGTAATCTGGGGTGTTTTTGTAATTGATTATAGTTGGCGTTTTTTTACTACTAAAAGAAAATGGCGCTTTATTCTTGAAAATATTTTTGATTTATTGGCTATTCTCCCTTTAAATGCTATTTTTACAGTGTTTCGATTAGGACGAATCTTTCGCTTAGCAAGGCTGACAAAATTACTGAAACTGACTCGTTTACTTAGAATAATTGGACTTACAGGTAAATTAGAAAGAAAAATTAGTAGATTCTTACGGACAAATGGCCTGATTTATATCTTGTATGTTAATATCTTTATCGTGCTAGTAGGAAGTTCAATTTTATCTGTAGTTGAAGAAAAATCATTCTCAGATAGTCTTTGGTGGGCTCTTGTGACAGTAACCACTGTTGGTTATGGTGATATTGTTCCAGTTTCCCTTTTTGGGAAATGGATAGCTGTTTTATTAATGTTGGTAGGGATTAGTACAATAGGAATGTTAACAAGTACCTTAACGAACTTTTTTGTAAAGGAGTATCCAGATGAACAGATACAATTTGATAAACTCCAAGATGAATTATCTAGTCAGAGAATATTAATAGAGAAACAATCTGAAAAGATAGAAGAACTACATCGAATGATAAAAGACTTAGTTGAAAAAATATAATAAAGGTGAGACAAAACTTGATTCGAGGAGAAATCAAGTAAGTCTTGACACAATAAAACGCATAATATCAAGGTCTGGCACCTTACATTATGCGTTTTTGTGATTTTTATTAGAATGGCAATTTCCCAGCGAAAGCACCTAATTTTTTCTTAGTCGTTTCATCGATTTGTTCAAGAGCAGAGTTGATGGCTTGAACGGTCATATCAGAAAGGGTTTCGAGGTCTTCTGGGTCAACGACAGCTGGATTGAAGTCAATGCTGACAACTTTCTTATCTCCAGTTAAGGTCGCTTGAACAAGGTCTTGAGCAGATTTGCCAACAAATTGCATAGCAGCAAGTTCAGCTTGGCTTTGTTCCATTTGTTTTTGAAGTTTTTGTGCTTGACGCATCATGTTTTGCATGTTCATCATGGTGATTTACAGTTTCCTTTTACAATTATTTTCTTTTCTATTTTATCAATTTTAAGGTTAAAAGTCTAATCTTTTTTCTGAGTGAATTCATCTAGTAGCGAAAGGAATGTAGAGGAAATAAAAATATAGGATAGATATTCTAAGAGAATAAGAATATTTATCCTATATAGATACTAGATATTCTATGGCAACTTTAAGGGGTTACCGTCATTATTCTACCTTGTAGAAAAATCCGTCAGTGTGGTCATTGATAAGTTGTTGTCCAAACCATAAACGATCTTGTGTGATATCAGATGAGTCGGTATAGCTATTATCTGTAGAAGAGGTGACAGACATGGTTATAGGGATTCCTGCTGGTAAAAAGGCAATAGCTGCACCAGCACCTCCATCTTTAGAAACAGAATTTGCCTTAAGATAGTAGTCAATTTTTCCAGCATGTTCAATTGAAATCTTGGAATGATCACTTACTAAACCATTTTTGTTAAAGGTGAATTCAATACCTGTACGATTCCTACAAGTTCCTGCGACACTAGAAAAATCTCTATTTTGAATTGCAGAAATAATCATTACTTTTTATCAACAGTAATATTTTTTAAATTTGTTTTAGGCTTGTCAAGCGTGAAGAGTGTATTTTTATTAGTTCGAATTGCAATTGTATTTTCATGGTCTTTGTTTACTCCAATATTGAAAGTAGAATCGTAGATATCCATAGCATAAAATAGAGAAACACCAAAACCATTGTCTTCAGTTGTAGGGAAGTAATTTTTTAGTGGATTTGAAAAATCAATTTTCTTATTTTTCTTATCAAATATTGTTCCAGTATATTTTAAAGATTCATAAGCAGTCTGATTTCCGCTGCCATCTGTTTTTAAGTTTATAGAATACGAACCAGTACCAGGTTTGGAGAATTCTGTAAGTTCATTGGAATTTTCTAATGCCTGTATAGTTTTTTTATGTCGTTCAATTCGTTGCTCATGTTCCTCAGCTGAACCATTTGCTATTCCAACTGCTCCTTCAGGATATTTGTCTAGTTTTTCTTTATATTCATCTAATTCCTTTTGTGTAAGTTCTAGATCTTCTTTGTAATAATTGACGAGATTATCATAATAAGTTTTTATGTTTTGCTTATGAAGTTCTTTAGCTTTTTCAATAACTTCCTTGTCAGATAATTTACTAACATCGCCTAATGTTAAATATTTACTATTTTTACTTCCACGTAAATCATATGCTGTAATGGTTTCATTTTTTGCAACTAATAAAAATTGGATTCTAGTTTCTTTTGAGGTTGATTTAGAATTTTCTAAATCATAGATAATGGTTTCATTTTTTGATAAGTATTCAGCAAATTCAGTACTTTTGCTTTTTGAAGATACTTGTTCTATTTGTTTTTCTTCTTGATTACTTTGAGACTTAGTATGAGTACATGCAGTCAGAATGCACCCTGAAAGAAGTAGTGAAATTAAAACTATTTTGCGATTCATATAAGATTCTCCGTTAGTTACTATTTGTATTGGTAAAAATTAAATTATTGTGTATGAAGATAAGTAGTTAATAAAATTATTTTTTCATTATCAAAGAACTCCTAAAACAAACATTATTAAATAAATAGTTTACCGTCTTGGTCTAAATCATACAAGCTATACTGTAATCCAGAATATTCGTTAGGATAACCATTTTTTAAGTTTGCTTTTGAATTGACCTCTGTAGGTGAAGCAGGAGAACCATCTAATACTTTGGCATATTCTTTAAGGACAGGATTATATAGGGTGTAATCAGGTTTCTTCTCTTCCGATGTAGAAGAAGTTGAACTAGTACTTGAAGCAATTGCTTCAGAACTTGCTGAAGAAGTGTTTTCACTCTGATGTTGGCAAGCCGTTAAAATAGAGATAGCTAAAATACTAATACTGAATAGAAATAATTTTTTCATATATTTAATCTTGTAATTCTAAACCTTGGGCATCTTGATGCCATTTGCTACCAGTTTTGGACGTTAAAACTTGAATAGTAATCATAATATTCCAAATAGCATTTGCAAGTAAAACAAATGGCAATAAAATAGGAATGATTGCTAACAGAGTTATGCCGATACGCTTGTATCCTTGTTTAGCATTTCCAATATAAAAATCGTAGGCACCAAACGCTCCTAAAAATAGGGCAAATAAGGCTGCAGCCAGTTTAGATTTATCACTCACTCCATTTGAATGTTGACTAGAGTTAACTGGAGAACTGTTATCTATTTTTGAAACAATATACTCATCACCGTTTTGATAAAATTCTACATAATCACCTACTTGTGGTTCAAAACCAAAACTTTTTCTTGAAATTGCAGTAAATTGACCATTATCACCTTTTCCAACATAAACTGTTTCATCTTCAATTTTTATAACTTTGTTCATATAATTGTCTCCTTAATTTAATCCTATTGTATGTTAAACCCACTCACCGTTGTAATTGACACGATAGCCATCAGGGGTCGTCGTATTGATTGCGAGTGTACCAGAGCTATAGGCATAGTACCATTTACCAGATACTTTCATCCAACCAGTTTTCATTGCCCCTGAGTCTTGAAGGTAGTACCAGCTACCATTATCTTTGAGCCAACCAGTCTTCATAGCGCCTGAACCGTCGAAATAGTACCAGCTACCGTCTTTTACCCAGCCCGTTTGCATCCAACCAGAGTTATCAAAACGATACCAAACACCATTGATTTTTTCCCAGTCATTAGTTGTATAGGAACCGTCGGCGTGTTTATACCACCAACGAGAACCAGATTGTACCCAACTACCTGAGAAATTAGAATTTGAATCAGATTGAGTAGTCGTGTTAGTATTTGAATTTGTCGAAGTATTTCCGAAAGTCACCTCTTTTCTAGCTTTAAAGACACGTTTTCTGTTGTCAACTGAGTGATCGTGTGGAGAACCTGCCTCTCCTGACATCTCCAAGATATATGTTCCAGCAGGAAACTGTCTGATATCGAAAACATCCCCTTTAAATTTATTGCTATAGATTAAAGGTAAAAGAAATTGGTCGTTGACGTCATTAGTTAGACCACTAAAGATGACATCATTATTATGTTGGTACACAATCTTTCCGCTAGCCTTATCAATTAGAGTAACATTTCCTCTAGCTGCATTATCTCCTCCGTGTTGTAGTGGCTCTGAGAGTACACCTTCAAAATTAACTCCAAAATGATGAATTTCAACCTTTGTAATTGTTGCTTCTATTTGTTTTTCAGTACTCGTATTCGAGATAGTATTTGCTTGATTATTTGATAAGACTTCTAGTTTGGTCACATAAGTGTAAAAAGGTGCCCCTTTTCCTACGTTTTCTCTAACGTCGGCTGTTAGTTTGTAACGAACTCCATCTAATTCAAACTTCATGGTATAGATACCATAATCTGTTGCTTTAAAGACAATCGTTTTACCGTTAAATGTAGCAATGCCGTTGGATTCAAAACTTGCAAATTGCTTAGAAAATTCTTGTCTATAAGCCCTGTCTACAAAATCAACCTCTGTAAATTTAGCATCACCATCAGAAAATGCTCCAAGTTGTGCTTTTCTTTTTTCAACAAGCGTCACATCTGTTGCGACTAAATCTGTATCACGATAACCAAGAGCAGGTTCTTCAACATAAGCATTAGCTGCAGGAGACCAGAACTTGACCATCGGGACGCCACTTGCTGCATTGACACTTGAAATTGTAGCTCCTGTTGCTAGGAGTGATAAAACTGCTGTAGTCGTTAAAACGATTTTTTTCATAATTTTTGTATTCCTTTTCTTTTTATCTATTTTTTATAATCTTATCCTATACCCATTCTCCATTGTAATTGACGCGATATCCGTCTGGTGTAGTCGTATTGATTGCTAGGGCACCAGAGCTATAGGCATAGTACCATTTTCCAGATACCTTCATCTAGCCTGTTTTCATAGCACCTGAGCTATCAAGATAATACCAACTACCGTTATCCTTGAGCCAGCCAGTCTTCATAGCGCCTGAGCCGTCGAGGTAGTACCAGCTACCGTCTTTCACCCAGCCAGTTTGCATCCATCCTAAACTATCGAAGTGATACCAGACTCCGTCGATTTTTTCCCAGCCGTCACTCGTGTATGAGCCGTCATTATGTTTAAACCAGCAACGTCCGTTTGATTGAATCCAACTTCCGAAGTATTGGGAATGATCGAACCAACTTCTTAGTTGATTAAGAAATTCGGCAGGGTCATTGGTCTCATCGTCTAGTCTCTGACTTGAATTTGTATTTGCAGTTTTGGTTTTATGAGTTCCGATGGCCTTCAAGTCTTTGTCAAAAAGATTCGCCTTAGTCGCAAATGTTTGAATCTGAGAAGAATTTGCTTCTGTGTATTGAATGGCTTTTCCATAACTACCAGCTAGTTCTTCAGAGCTACCAGATGATGTACCGAAACTTTGTGCAACGGTAACCCACCCATTTTGAGTGACAGGATTTTCAAAGGCTGCCAACCCCATATAGGTCAGTTTTGGATTAATTAAGGATTTATAGTGTCCAGTTTGACCAGAGACACTTGCCCAACTACGAGATTTGACGTAATCTGCTTTTTCCTCATACCATTGATCAATAGCGGCCATAAACCCGTCATAGTTCCAAGCCAAGTTTTCTGCTAGGGAGAAATTTCCTGTAGGCCAAGCGCTCCAAATGTTCTTGCTGGATAAGCGTGTGTGATCAATAGTGATAGAAGCTTCTGCTGCACGAACAAAGGCTGTTTTTTCTAGTGCAGTTGACCACTTGATAGGAACGTAGCTAGTAACTAGGCCTTCATCTGCCGCCTCTTTTCGAATGGCATTGATACGGTCTAAAATAGCTTGTTTATCTGGCGTCAAGAAATTTCCTTCAATTCCAACTAAGCTAGTACCGGCAGAAGTACTAGTTACCTCTGAGTTCAAGATATGATAAGACTGACCATTGATTTCTTGAGTGGAAACCAGTCTATCATTAGCGGCTACTGATTGTGGTGCAAGTGTTCCAGCTCCTAACAATGAAAGTGCTAGTACTGTTGTAAGTGTGAATTTTTTGGTTTGTTTGTTCATTTTGTCTCCTCTTGATTTTTCTTATAAATGTTTTTATGATAAGCGAGTTCTACCATCTCCTTTATAATAATTTATATCTAGTATACTAAGAAACTTTATTAAATTTAAAAAAACTACGAAAAAATACGTTTTTCTATATCAACACCCCAAAATCAAGGTGAAATAGAACGTTTTCGTAGTTTTTCTCCTATTTGCTTATGATTAGTGTATAATATAAAAGTGAAGTTAAAATAAAATAAGGGAGAAAGTTATGTCTACAAATTTCGGCCCCGCGCTTAAAAAGATGAGAGAAGAGAGAGGATTTACCTTAAAACAAGTAGCTGGTACAGCGATTAGCCCTAATAATCTAAGTAAGTTTGAAAAGGGCGAAGCTATGATTAAAGCAGATACTTTCTTTAAAATCTTTGAAAATCTGAATATTGTTTCTAATGAAGACATCATCCTTGTGGTTTCCATGCAAAATGAAGAGACAACCAAATTAGTCGAACATAGAAATGATCGAACCTTGGAGTCTGATGATGCCAAAGAGACAGTCAAAGATGATGAAAATCCTTATGTTAGAAATTTCCTTCATTTATTAACTCTCATATCTACTGAAAAAATGCTAACTGAAGAGGATTGGGAAATCCTTGAACAACTAAAAGAACAGTTGTTTTCTATGGATTACTGGTTACCTTTTGATTTTCATGTATTTCAACGCTTAGGCACTTTATTTGATTTTCCCCTTCAAATGTATCAACAAAAAGAAAAAGAAGTTTTTGAAATTCTTACAAGTAGCCTTCCTTTAGCTACAAATCAAACCCATATGTTGGTGGATGTACTTCGAACAATTGTTAAATACTATTCTGAAAATGCTTATTATGATTTGGCACAACAATTGATAGATAAAATTGAATTGTATCGTATAAAGTATTGCAGGATTTTTGTCCATACTGGTTACTATTTACCTCTATATCCTTTTATGACTATCAAGATGTATGAGGTGTATAATCTTCTTAGACAAAATAAAATAGAGGGGATAAAACTAGGACATCAGATTATCCAACATCTTGATACCATGAAAGTCTTATTTCCAGAAAATGAAATTTTATCCTTAAAAAACTCCTTCATCAATGAAGTCAAAGAACTCAATAACACAGGGATTCCATTCCCCTAGAAAGGTTATAAATGAAATCATATAAGAAATTTACGATTCTTGCTCTAGCTCTTCTTGGATTTACTAGCCAAACAGTTCTAGCTAATGATGCTAGTCATTCTACGAATAACTCTACCGGTAGTTCAACTACTAGCTCTGCAAGTGATTCTCAAGCAACTACAGAAAATCAGCCAACGACTCCTAGTTCGAGTAGGCAGGAGACAAAGCCAACTCTTCCTACTGAGTCTAAGCTACAAACTGGTTGGGTAAAAGAAGACGGGAAGTGGGCTTATTATAGTCAAACGGGTGTCAAATTTACAGATACTCTTTATGAGGGTTACCTATTTGATAAGAATGGTTACTTACTTGAAAATAGCTGGTATCAGATGGCTAACAAGTGGTACTACGCCAATGGCTCAGGAAAATATCTGTCTAACCAATGGAGTCAAATCAATGGTAAGTGGTATGCATTTGATCAAAATGGTACCATGATGGCTAATACCTGGAAGGGAAATTATTACCTGAAGTCTAGTGGAGCTATGGCAGATAAAGAATGGGTGTACGATCCTAACTACTCTAGCTGGTTTTATCTCAAGTCAGGTGGGCACTATGCTGAACAGCAATGGGTTGGCTCTTACTATTTGAAATTTGGTGGCTATATGGCTCACAAAGAGTGGCTTTATGATCAAGATTATCAAGCTTGGTATTATCTTAAAGAAGATGGCGTTTATGTCACTGGAACTTATACTATTAATGGAAGCAGCCATTTTTTCAAAGATAATGGTAAATGGGTTCAAGAACTTCCAAAAGGATTTGAAAAGGGGCGCTATAGTAAGACTATTTTCCTAGATCCAGGGCATGGTGGACGTGATTCGGGTGCTTACTATTATGGAATAGCTGAAAAAGATTTGAATCTACAGGTCTCTCGTAAATTACGGAAACGTTTAGAGGAACTGGGCTATACAGTTTTAACATCTCGTGATAGTGATGTGGATGTTGACTTTGTGACAGAGCGTTCTCGTATGGTAAATAAAACGAATGCAGACTTCTTTATTAGCATTCATTTTAACGCTACTGGAAATGACACAACACTGAATCTGGGAATACAGACTTATTCTTATAAGGAAGAAGCGGGTTACCCGAGCAAGATTAATCAATACTGGCATAATAATCCAGACCGTATGAGTGAAAGTAATCGTTTGGCTGCTGACCTTCACTCCTCTCTCTTGACCGAGACAGGTGCTAGAGATGCTGGGCTTCTGCAAGCCACCTTTGCTGTTCTTCGTGAGACTGCGAAACCTGCTGTGTTATTGGAGTTGGGTTATATGGATAATCCAGAAGAAAACCAACGAATCCGTAGTGATCAATACCAAGATAAGTTAATTGAAGGCATTATTAAAGGAATTCAAAAATATTACGCTGGAAATTAAGAAACTAGATCAAACTAAGCTTTGGAGATTTTCCTAGGCTTAGTTTTTTGCATTTGTAATGCTATTCATAACATTAAATTTTCTGAAAATTTATTAAAAAATGAGTGAAAACGTGGTATAATGAGACGTAAAATTAATTCAGGTTTCCTGAACCGATAGGAGTAAACAATGAAAAAACTAGGTTTTGTCCTTTTATCTTCAGTCTTGCTATTGACAGCTTGTGCTGTTAGGTTTGAAAAATCAGCAGATACAACCGATTCGTCTAAGGTGACAGCCTTGTCTGAAGATAAGCAAAAAATGCTTGATAAGGCCACTGCTGACTATAAGACTTTTGTGCAAGAGCAAATCGATAAACTGTTGACAGATACGGAAGGCTTTGTCAAACTGTTGAAAGAAAGTAAGTTAGAAGAAGCTAAGAAGGTTTATCCACTGATTCGTATGTCCTATGAGCATTCAGAACCGATTGCCGAAAGTTTTGGTGAGTCAGATGTCAAGATTGACTTCCGTTTGGCAGACTATATGGACGAAAACAAGACAGAAGAAGGTTGGTCAGGTTTCCACCGTATCGAGCGTATCCTTTGGGAAGACAATACAACTAAAGGAACTGAAAATCAAGATAAGGAAGAGTAAATCTGCACTAATAAAAAACTTTGTTCTCTAGAAACCATCGTGTGGCTAGCTAGAGTACAAAGTTTTTTGAGTTTTTTATGAAAATGAAGATTGTGTTCCTTATAAGTACAAGGTTATTAAGAGAGCAGTGGATATTAAAATGATGATTTTGAATTTTTATTATTTTTGCTTTGTAGCAAGGTAACATAGTCACTTTTGGTGTGGAATAAGTGGGAAAGAAAAACAGTTCTTTGGGTTTGATCGATAAAGTAAAGCAAGATATATTGCTCGATAATTTTTCCTCTTGTTGGGTACTTACTGTTGATTTTTAGTCCGATTTTTTCATCTGCATCAAAGCCAGCTTCAGGAAAGGTTTCTAAACTTTTTAAGCCGTCTAAAATTTTAACTACAGTATTTTTAGCAGACTGAGGTGATAAAAATACTGTAGTGATATAATCATGAATACTGTCAATTGCTTGACTCACTTCGGTAGATAGAATCACTTTATAAGCCATATCGTAGCCTCATATCATCTAAGGAAGTTCCTTGTCCGGATTCATATTCTCTTAAGGCGCGTTCAGATTGGACTTGTAGTTCCTGAATCAATCGCTCACGGTGTAAATCTTCTGCAGTTTTTATTGGCAAATCCTGTTCGAGAACAATCTGCTCGATAAAAAGACTAATAGCATCCGTCATGGTCATTCCTTTTTCCTTGATGATAGCTCTAGCTTGTTCCATTGATGACTCATTGATTTTAAAATTGTATTGCTTAGTAAGTGATGTCGTCATGGTATATCTCCAATCTATACGGTATATAGCTAGTATATATCTTTTCTATTTTTTAGGCAAGAAAAAACTCTATACTATGGAAACCATCGTGTGGCTATCGAGAGTGCAAAGTTTTTTTGAGGCTGGAACATGAAACAGGAGTTAATTTCAAGAAACAAAAAAGAACAGCCGAAACTGTTCTTTTTATCATTATTTGAGACCGTATTTTTTGTTGAAACGATCCACGCGTCCATCTGCTTGAGTGAACTTTTGACGTCCAGTGTAGAATGGGTGTGAGTCTGATGAAATTTCCACACGGATCAATGGGTAAGTTTCACCTTCGAACTCAACTGTTTCGTTAGAGCGTTTTGTTGAACCGCTAAGGAATTGGTAACCAGTAGTTGTGTCCATGAAGACAACTGGGCGATATTCTGGATGGATATCTTTTTTCATTTTGCAATATTTCCTTTCTGCCATGGTCTCTTTGCGAGCCATAGATTGTTACCATACTAGTCTATCAGATTCTGAAAAGTTTGGCAAGTATTTTATCAGTTTTTAAGCAAGTTTTTTAACTTTTGGTAGATGATTTCGTTTTCTTCTAGGCTATAGGAATTAGCCCCACTTGCTAGAGGGTGGCCTCCTCCATCATGTTCTTTGGCAATTTCATTGATAGGATGAATTTTACTGCGTAAGCGAACTCGGTAGTGGCCATCAGCCTGCTCCACAAAAATTCCCCAGAGACTAACACTGTCAATGCGTCCAGGTGCACCGACAATGGCTGCAGTTTCAGCATCGGTAACATTAAATTGTTTCAAGACTTCTTGACTCAGGATAACTCGCGCTGCACCATTTTCATCCACTTCCAGATGGTCGTAAATGTATCCTTGAAGTTTAGCAATTTTGTAACTCATAGTGTCCATTTTGCGAGTGAGAGCCGCAAAGTCAAAGTTATGTTCTCTCAAATAAGCAGCAAGGCGAAGAGTCCGTGCAGTGGTAGAAGGGTAGAGGAAGCGACCTGTATCACCAACAATACCTGCAAAGAGCAACTCAGCAGCGTGATCGGACAAGGCCAGTTGGGTTGTTTGGGCAAATAGGGTAATCATCTCACTAGCGCTGCTTGAACTAGTATCCACCCAAGATAGGTCACCATATACATCATCATTTGGATGGTGGTCAATCTTAATGAGAAAATCACCTTGACTATAGCGCTTATCATCGATACGAGCAGTATTGGCCGTATCACAGACGATGACAAGTGCGCCTTGGTAGGCACTATCTTCAACAAGATCCATTTCCGCCATCCAGGTAAGAGTTGGTTCATCAAAACCAACTGCTTTGATAGTTTTTTCTGGGAAATGATGTTTGAGAAGAGCTTTTAATCCCACCTGACTTCCCAAGGCATCAGGGTCTGGTTTCATATGACGGTGAATGATAATCGTGTCGTATTCTTTGATTTTTTCTAAAATTTGATGGCAAATGTCCATAAATAACCTCAATTCTTTCTCATTTCATTGTAGCACAAGAATTTTTATTTTTAAAATGAAAAAGATGTGATATAATGGAGAAAGATAAATTGAGGAGGACGATATGTCATTAGCAAAAATTGTATTTGCCAGTATGACCGGTAATACCGAAGAAATTGCAGATATTGTAGCAGACAAATTACGTGACTTGGGCTTGGATGTTGATGTTGATGAATGTACAACTGTTGACGCTTCAGACTTCTTGGAAGCAGACATCGCTATCGTTGCGACCTATACTTATGGTGATGGTGAATTGCCAGATGAGATGATGGACTTCTACGAAGACCTAGCAGATCTCAACTTGAATGGTAAAATTTACGGAGTTGTCGGTTCAGGTGATACCTTCTACGATGAATTCTGTAAGGCTGTTGATGACTTTGACCGTGTCTTTGTGTCAACAGGAGCAGAAAAAGGTTCAGAGTGTGTCAAAGTTGATCTCTCTGCAGAGGAAGAAGACATTGAGCGCTTGGAACAATTCGCAGAAGAATTGGCTGCTAAAGTAGGATAAGTATAAACGTGCGCTGATGTAATCAATCAGTGCATTTTTCTTATCGTGAGTTAGGATTTTACTAGCCTATTTGGTGGCTTTTTGATACAATAATTCAAATAAAGGAGGAGACTGTATGGATTTAGATAGTATTCGTCAAGAAATTGATCAAATCGACGACCAAATCGTCAAGCTCTTAGAAGAAAGAATGCATTTAGTTGAAGGGGTTGTCGCTTATAAGAAGGCTTCAGGGAAACCGATTTTAGATACCAAGAGAGAAGCAGTTATTTTTGAAAAGGTCAGAAATCGTGTAGAAGACAAGCGCTATCAGGAGACTATTGTCGCAACATTTTCGGACATACTCAAACGTTCGCGTGATTATCAGGATCAAAACATCAAATGAAAAAAGAACAATTTTATCCGCTAGGGATTTTTCTATCTGCTATGTTGGGCGGACTTGTCCGCTACCTGGTTTCCACTTGGTTACCAGCCAGTCCTGACTTTCCTTGGGGCACTCTCTTTGTCAACTATCTGGGAATTTTCTGCCTGGTTTATCTTGTCAAGGGCTATTTGGTCTATAAGGGAACCAGTAAAGGCGTTATTTTAGCTCTGGGGACTGGTTTTTGTGGGGGGCTGACAACTTTTTCCAGTCTCATGCTTGATGCTGTGAAACTGCTTGATACAGGGCGTTATCTTAGTTTAGTCCTGTATTTACTTTTGAGCATCGGTGGAGGTATGCTTTTAGCTTACTATTTAGGGAGGAAGAAATGGTAATGGTCTATCTTGCAATTGCTTGTGGCTTAGGAGCACTCGTACGGTATTTCTTTTCTCGCTATAATCAAGCTTCTAAATTGCCACTCGGAACGCTCATAGCCAATCTTTTGGGTTGTTTTTTGATTGGATTATTCTACAATCATGTGGAGTCTAAGGAAGTCTATGCTATTCTAGCAACTGGATTTTGTGGAGGTTTGACAACTTTTTCGACCTTGAATGATGAACTGCAAAGGTTGTTGAGTGATAAGAAGGTATTTTATTCTTATTTAGCTTTGACCTACCTAGGTGGTTTAGTTGCGATTTTTTTAGGAATTCTGCTATAAATTTCTTTACTTTTTTGTGGAAATTTGGTAAACTGTATCTTGTGTGTAATGGACGCACAAAAATACAGTTTATCCGCTGAGGAAGGTTCCTCAAGATTGACAAAGATAGGAGAATAAAATGAATCCATTAATCCAAAGCTTGACTGAAGGTCAACTTCGTACAGATATCCCATCATTCCGTCCTGGTGACACTGTTCGTGTACACGCGAAAGTTGTCGAAGGTAACCGTGAACGTATCCAGATTTTTGAAGGTGTTGTTATCGCACGTAAAGGTGCTGGCATCTCAGAAAATTACACAGTTCGTAAAATCTCTAACGGTGTAGGTGTTGAGCGTATCTTCCCAATCCACACTCCACGTGTTGAAAAGATAGAAGTTGTTCGTTACGGTAAAGTACGTCGTGCGAAATTGTACTACTTGCGTGCACTTCAAGGTAAGGCAGCTCGTATCAAAGAAATCCGTCGTTAATTCGACTAAAGAACTCTGCTCATTCAGCAGAGTTTTTATCTAGCTCCCTTAGTTCAATGGATATAACAACTCCCTCCTAAGGAGTAGTTGCAGGTTCGATTCCTGCAGGGGGCAGTAATTATACATCAAAAACCGCTCAGCCGAGCGGTTTTTATCTATTTCTCTTTTACAGTACCCATGTACGGATGGCATGGGCAACACCGGATTCGTCATTTGTTTTGGTGATGTATTTGGCGATTTTTTTGATTTCTGGATTTCCGTTTTCCATGACAACGGGGTTACCAACGACTTCCAGCATGGCACGGTCGTTTTCTTCGTCACCGATAGCCATGGTTTCATCTTTGGTCAATCCGAGTTTTTCAGCTAAGTGAGTAATAGCTGAACCCTTGTCTACATTCTTTTTAAGGAGTTCGAGGTAGAAAGGAGCAGATTTGTTGATGGAGTAGCGTTCGTAAAATTCGGCTGGTATCTTTTCAATGGCAGCATCGAGGATTTCTGGTTCATCGATGAACATACATTTGACGATTTCCTTGTCAGCCATTTCTTCAGGTGTACGGTAGAAGATAGGCATGCTGACGAGGGTTGATTCGTGCACAGTGTATGTTCCGATATTGCGATTGGCTGTGTAGATGCCGTCCTTGGTAATAGCGTGCATGTGGACACCGAGCTTACGACTGAGAAATTCCATATCAAGATAATCCTCATAGGTCAAGGATTCGCTGATAATCTCATGGCCAGTAGCAGTTTCTTGGACAAGGGCACCGTTGAAGGTTACGACATAGTCACCTTCATCTCTCAACTGCAAGTCGTCCAGAAGTTTGGCAACACCTGCGATAGGGCGGCCAGTCGCAATCACGACTTTGACACCTGCTTCTTTGGCATCTTGGATGGCAGAAAAGACTTCAGGAGTGATTTCCTTTTGGCTGTTGACTAGGGTTCCGTCGATATCGACGGCGATTAGTTTAATACTCATAAATTTCCTCTTCTAGTTTTTATTTGGGGTAAAATGATCGTTCTCAATCAAGTGTAAAAATTGCTGGGTGATACTTGCGAAGATGCTGTTTTGGTCCAACATTTCTTTTGGAAAATAAAAGCGATTATCTCCGTGGCGACTGCCAGCAAGGGATTGGACGATAGGAGACAGGCTAGAGAGTTCCGCCAGTTGACCATTTTTCTGTAAAATCTCAATCTGTGTTCTTGGATTTTCAGATTCAGGACGATAAATATCATAAGGGAGGTCAAAGTTCTTATGAATAGCTGTGTAGTAGTCGGGATCAAAGCCGATGTCCTCAACTAATTTTCTCATGCTAGCGAGTTGGTCTTGATCTTCTTGTGAAAAGGTAATGGATTTAAAGACCTTGCGGTTGACAAAGCGTTGCGACAAGTCTGCGAGAATCTTGTCAGGACTGGTCATCCATAGCTGGAAATAGGTATTCATCACCCCATCATCCAGAGCCAGATAATCAGACAAGGTCACATTTTTTTCAAAGAAAGGCAGGAGATGTGGAGATGTTCGTGCAAAGAAGTCCTTATCTTCTGGATAAAGTTCCTTAGCCCGTTTGAGGAGATTCTGTAAGAGAACTTCCATGGCCCGTGTTGCTGGGTGGAAATAAACCTGCATGTACATCTGGTAGCGACTGAGGACATAGTCTTCGATGGCGTGCATGCCATTGCGCTGAAAGGCGATACCATTTTCGACAGGACGAATGACTCGGAGGATGCGAGTCAGGTCAAATTCCCCATAGGAAGCTCCTGTAAAATAGGAGTCGCGCAAGAGATAGTCCATTCGGTCTGCATCAATCTGACTAGAAATGAGCTGCACGACCTGCTTATTAGGGTAGGTATGGTCTATGACACTGGCAACCTTTTCTGGAAAATCTGGCGCCACTTGTAGCAGGACTTGGTGAATCTCTGTCTCAGGACTTTGAATGATTTCTTGAGTAATGCCTTCATGGTCTGTATCAAAGAGATTTTCAAAAGTATGGGAGTAGGCACCATGCCCAAGGTCATGTAGGAGAGCAGCGGTCATGGTCAAGAGAGACTCGGCAGGATTCCATTCGTCTGGATATTTTTCTTCAAAAATTTCTGTGATGCGACGAGCAATCTCATAGACTCCAAGACAATGGGAGAAGCGACTGTGTTCTCCACCGTGGAAGGTATAACTGGAAGTTCCCAGTTGCTTGATACGGCGCAAACGTTGAAATTCTTTTGTATTGATCAAGTCATAGATGATTTGATTATTGACATGGATGTAGTTGTGAACAGGGTCACGGAATACTTTTTCGTTCATATGACCATTATAGCAAAAAGCTAGAGTTTTTGGTAAAATAGTAGGACAAGAGACAAGAAAGAGGACTTGATGTGAAGATTCGGATGCGAAATACGATTCAGTTTGATGAGCAGTTGGAAGTGATTGACCAGCTTTATGACGTGGAAGTGCATAAAAAAGGAGATTATAGCTACCTGCTTTTCTATAATGAGGAAAAGGAAAAAGTAGTTATTAAATTTCATGGTCAAGAACTGGTGATGAGTCGTTTTTCCAATCCCAAGACCATTATGCGCTTTTTAAAGGATAGTGATAGTTTAGCCTATATTCCCACACCTATGGGCATGCAGGAGTTTATCATCCAAACGAGCCATTATCAAGTTGATAGACAAAAGATTGAACTAGATTATCAACTACAAAATCAAGAGGGACATCCTTTTGCTAGCTATCAATTGGAAATTACTTGGGGCTAGTCTCTTATATTTCTCAAATTTAGCAAGCTATCTTCTTGGATTGGCTTCCTAGTGTGGTAGATTGGGGATAATATCCAAATTTCATACAGCAGTTATATTGTTATGTACATAGAGATTAGTTTTGTACTAGTCTCTTTTTCTTTATTTTACCGAATTTCACGAAGACTATTGGTTGGATAATCCTCTCAAATATGGTATACTCATTACTGTAAAAGGAGATGGATGCCTAGATGCTGAAAACACAAGAAATTGCCGATAAATATGGTATAACAAGACAGACATTGAATAATTGGATGCAAAAAGGAATAATTTCCCAACCTCGAAAAAATAATCGTTCTGCTTATGAATGGGAAGAAGAAAATGAACAAGAGATTATGAGAGTAATTTCGGAAGAAACTCCTGTAAAATATCATGTTTCAAATAGAGAGTTATTAAAAATTGGAAATCGACGTTATCTTGGAAGTAAACAAAGGATGCTTGATTTCATATTAAAGACAGTGTCAGAAAATATTGGAAGTATCGATAGTGTAGCGGATATATTTGGTGGAACGGGTGTTGTTGCAGACTTATTTAGAAAACAGAATAAAAAAGTTATAGTGAATGATATACTCTATAGCAACTTTGTTTCTTTTCAAACTTGGTTTTCGAATGAGAATGTAGACATTCATAAAGTTTCTCATATAATTGATGAATTAAATAATTTATCCCCTAAAAAAGGCTATGTTTCTAAGAATTTTGGTGGTGCTTACTTTTCTGAAGAAAATGCTGGAAAGATTGACTCAATTCGTGAAGAAATTGAAAAATATAAATCTGGTAACCAGAGAGAATATTTCATGTTACTAACCAGTCTATTGTATGCTATGGATAAAGTGGCTAATACTGTAGGTCATTATGACGCTTATAGGAAAAAAAATGATTCTTGCAAGGAAATATATTTAAGAGTCCCTGAGTATAATGAAAACAAACAGAATGAAATTTATAATAAAGATGCCAATAAATTAGTTAAAGAAATTTATGCAGACCTTGTTTATATTGATACTCCATATAATTCCCGTGGCTATGAAAATGCCTACCATGTTTTAGAAAATATTGCTGAATGGAAAAAACCAGACGTAGAAGGTGTAGCAAAAAAAGCAGTCAATCGTTCAGAAAAAGGGTCGGATTATACAAAAAGTAAGGCTCCTCAAGCTTTTGAAGATTTAATTCTAAACATTAATGCTAAGTATATATTGGTTAGCTATAACAATATGAATAAAAAAGGGAATTCCCGTTCAAATGCCAAAATTTCAAACGAAGAAATAATTGAGATTTTATCAAAACGAGGTAAGGTTCAAGTATTTGAAACTGATTTTTCACCTTTCACAACTGGTAAATCTAAAATTGAAAATCACAAGGAATTGCTATATTTATGCATAATTTCTCCAGAGAAAAAAGAAAAAAAGTTAATCAAGAGCGCTCTTAACTATACTGGAGGAAAGTATAAATTACTCCCTCAGTTATTACCTCTTTTTCCTGAAAGCTACAATAATTTTATTGATTTATTCTCTGGTGGAGCAACGGTGGCAGTTAATCTTGCTAATATTAATAAATTAAAAATGAAAAAGTATATCATCAATGATATAAGTGAGGAAGTAATTGATTTTTATAAATATTTGGGAAGTCAAAAAGATGTAACGGTATTTTTGGATAAAGTAGAGAAAGCTATAGAAGTTTATAAACTTTCGAACACACAGAAATATAGCTATGCTCACTACGGTGTAAACAGCTCTACAGGACTGGGGGCGTATAATAAAGAAGCTTTTCTAAAACTTCGTCAAGACTACAATAAGAAAAATTATAATAAATTTGATAAGGAAGTGTTATTTTATCTATTAATTGTATTTGGTTTTAACAATCAAATAAGATTTAATAATAAAGGAGAGTACAATCTTCCTGTAGGTAAGCGTGATTTTAACGCTAATATGAAATCTAAACTAATTACGTTCATTCAAGGTTTACAAAATTACAATTTTGTTATCCAATCTTGTGATTTTCGTAAAACTATGAATCAAGTAAATAAAGGAGATTTTGTATATGCAGATCCTCCTTATCGCATTACTACTGCCGCTTACAATGAAAATGGTGCGTGGACATTAAAGGATGATTTGGATTTGTTTAAGTATTTAGATAGCATAAACGATAAGGGAGCTTATTTTGCTCTTTCTAATGTTGTCATTCATAACAATAAAGAAAATAAAGAATTGATGAAATGGGCTTCAAAGTATAATTTACATGTATTAGATTACCATTACAATAATAGTAATTATCAGTCTAAGGCGAAAATGAGTAATACTGTTGAAGTCTTGATTACAAACTATAATTCGAAAGGTGATATATGAGGCTAAAAGAGTCAACAAGCATTTTTAATATGGGTGATACGAGTATTCGTGTTAAAGAAGTTGTCCCTATCTACAAACAGATTTTAAAAACTCTTCAAAAGCATAATCAGTCAAATCAGAAATGGAACAATGAAAGTCAAGCAAGTTTTTATTCATCAGTTTTAAGTGATTTTGAAAAAGTTGAAACAGAGGATGGAATTAACCTTTTTGGGAATTTGAATAGAAATGAAATAACTGGTTTAGACAAAAGAGGGAGAACTCTAACAAATGCTCTTGTGAAAATTGGTTTTATTAACTATGACAGAAAATTATCTCAAGTTGGGTTGAATTATATTTTTGAAACAGAGCAAGCTTTTGATAAATTAGAAGAACTTTTTGGTTTAACAATTGATAATCTTGTTTATTTTAGGCAATTATTGAAGCTTCGTATATATGATAGCAACTCTGATAAATACTTCTATAATTTCCGTTTTGCTCTTGCTTTTTTGAATAGATATAGTAAAGTTCCTGTTAAAGATTTTCTATGGATAGTAGAAAGCATTAAGCCAAACTTTTCAGAAGAAAAAATCAAAGTGATTATCGACAATTACCAATCTGTTTATGATAACAATAAAACTTTTGAACAGTATAGAGATGAAGAGTTCGCTAACCATATATTGATTCCTGAAAGAGTTGATGAAGCTCGCAAAATGTTTAGTACTAAAGATTTTGCGGATGAAAACTTCAAAAAACTTTTTCCAAATCGAAAGAATAGTAATAAAAGTTTAGAATATAAAAATTTTGTTCTTTCAATTATAAAATTTATAGAAGAAAAGACAGAGCGGTCATTTGAAGAAATGATGAGTCTTTCTAAACAAGATGCTATTAAGAAAGCTTTTGGAGATGGTAAGGCTGTTTTCAAGTATAAAAATAAAGATTCTATTCAAGATTTTATAACCAAAAACAGTGATAATTCATTGTTATCAGGTCAATATTTGGATATATATTATTCATTTGTATGGTCTAAGCATAATGATTTGATTAAAGAATACAGTGATATGTGTAAAAGAATATTTTCTTTATCTGGAGTAATCAGTTTTAATCAAGGAGTTGTATCGCTTGGTCAGCCTTGGATTTTTCCTAAACTTTTTTCTCTACTAAATGAAAATTTTAATATATCAGGAGAAGAAAGTTATGAAGAATACGAAAATAATATAAAGAGTCCTTTCTATCAAGATACTTGTATATCGGATATTTTAGACTTATCTCATAGTCAAGTTTCAGAAATACAAAATCAGATTGCAGAAGAATTCGGCGTTCCTGATATTTCAAATATCAAACAATTTGTAGAAGATACGCAGGAAATAGAATTTAGGAAATTTGTTGAACAAGAATTTGATATCACTAAAGTATCTGAAATTTTGAGTTTCATTTCTCAAAGAAATGATAAGAAAGTTCAAGAGCTTGTTACGGATAATGCTTTAGTTCCTACTATTTTCGAATATATATTGGCTATTGCATGGTACTATATATCAGATAAGAAGTTTCAACTTAGAAAGTCCATGCAGTTGACATTTTCCGCTGATAACCTACCGCTATCACATGCTGGAGGTAATAAAGGAGATATCGAGATTGAATATATCGATAAAATGCTTTTACTTGAAGCAACATTAATGGATAAATCGACTCAAAAGCGTGGTGAGTTAGAGCCAGTTATACGTCATTCTGTAAATTTAGCACTATCTACCAATAAACCACTACAAACAATATTTGTAGCCAATGAAGTGGACGATAATGTAGTTAATATTTTTAGAGCTACATCATTTATTCAGTTGAATGGCACATTAACGAAAGGTAGCGTAAAAGGGCTAAATATTTTTGCTTTGACAATTCCAGAAATTATAAATATTTTGGATAGAAAGATTAACGAGCAGAGAATTTTCGAAAAATTAGATGATTTTTCTACTATCGAACCTTATAGGATAGAAAATGGATGGCGTGAAGAGATAGTATCTGAAATTTTAGCATAGCCTGTAGGAAATGCGAGTAATTATAGAGGTTTGTATAAGACAATTGATGTAGAAAGGTTTGTATTCAATGATTCAAAGAGGCTCAGAGTTTAGAAAATGGGATTTACATATTCATTAATCAAGAATGAAGGTGAGATTTTAGCTAAAATTGAGACATTTGAGAAACAAAGGGACAACTTCAATAAGTTAAAAGAAGAAATTATTTCGAAATATAAGGAATACTCTAATATTAGAACTGAATCGTTGAATAATTTCAAAATTGAAGATGATAGTGGAGATAATTTAAAGATTTTAGTCAATTTCTCTTTAATTGATTTAGATACTGAATTTGATTATGTGAGTGCTCGAGGTCGTTCGAAGCAAGACTTTATAGAAAAAAATGATAGATTATTTTGATGAAGTTGTCGATTCAGTATTTTATGAGGATAGTCTTGTATTTAATGGAAACAGGGACAAATTCAGTCATATTGAACATTTCTTCACTACTAATTTTTACGAATATAGTTTTGAGATTGAATATCAAGGTGATAAATTTGAACAAATGTCACCTGGTAAAAAAGCGTTTATTGTATTAAAATTAATATTAGAGTTTTCAGATAGTAAAATCCCCGTATTAATTGACCAGCCTGAAGATAGTTTGGATAACAGGGCGATATATAGTGAATTGACAAAATACATCAAAAAAACTAAAAAGAATCGACAAATAGTCATAGTTACTCACAATCCTAATATAGTTGTATCTGGTGATGCGGAAAATATTATTGTGGCTAATCAGCAATCTGATAATTCTCCGAATTAAAATGGTAAGAAGTTTGATTATGTAAATGGTGCTTTAGAGAACCGTAATAATGATTCTACATCTGAATTCATACTTCAAAAATACAACATCAGGGAACATGTATGTGATATTTTGGAAGGTGGAGAAGACGCCTTTATTAAGAGGGAAAATAAATACAGTATTAATGGCTGATAATAATTGTATTAATTAAAATGGAGAGCATTAATTTATAAAAGACACATGTTTATTTCTAGCAAACAGACTTTTTAAGGAGTTAGGATTGGTCATTGGACTGCCGGGTAATGTGTGGTATAATAAAAGTTATGGAAATTGAAAAAACCAATCGTATGAATGCGCTCTTTGAATTTTATGCGGCGCTTTTGACAGATAAGCAAATGAATTATATCGAGCTCTACTACGCTGATGATTACAGCCTTGCTGAGATTGCCGAGGAGTTTGGTGTCAGTCGTCAGGCTGTCTATGATAATATCAAGCGGACAGAAAAGATTCTGGAAGATTATGAGATGAAATTGCACATGTACTCGGACTACATTGTCCGCAGTCAAATTTTTGATCAGATTTTGGAGCGCTATCCCAAGGATGACTTTCTGCAGGAGCAGATAGAAATTTTAACAAGCATTGATAATAGAGAATAAGAGGAAGAAACATGGCATTTGAAAGTTTAACAGAACGTTTGCAGAACGTCTTTAAAAATTTACGTAAAAAAGGAAAAATCTCTGAATCTGATGTCCAAGAGGCAACCAAAGAAATTCGCTTGGCCTTGCTTGAGGCCGACGTTGCCTTGCCTGTTGTAAAGGACTTTATCAAGAAAGTTCGTGAGCGTGCAGTCGGGCATGAGGTCATTGATACCCTTAATCCTGCGCAACAGATTATTAAAATCGTTGATGAGGAACTGACAACCGTTTTAGGTTCTGATACGGCAGAAATTATCAACTCACCTAAGATTCCAACCATCATCATGATGGTCGGTTTGCAGGGGGCTGGAAAAACAACCTTTGCCGGTAAATTGGCCAACAAACTCAAGAAGGAAGAAAATGCCCGTCCTTTGATGATTGCGGCGGATATTTATCGCCCTGCTGCTATTGATCAGCTTAAGACCTTGGGACAACAGATTGATGTGCCTGTCTTCGCTCTTGGAACAGAGGTTCCAGCTGTGGAGATTGTTCGTCAAGGTTTGGAACAAGCCCAAGCCAATCATAACGACTATGTTTTGATTGATACGGCAGGTCGTTTGCAGATTGATGAGCTTTTGATGAATGAACTTCGTGACGTAAAAGCATTGGCTCAACCAAACGAAATTCTGCTCGTCGTTGATGCCATGATTGGTCAAGAAGCGGCCAATGTTGCGCGTGAGTTTAATGCTCAGTTGGAAGTTACTGGGGTCATCCTTACCAAGATTGATGGCGATACTCGTGGTGGTGCGGCTCTATCTGTTCGTCACATTACTGGAAAACCAATTAAGTTCACTGGTACAGGTGAAAAGATTACGGACATTGAGACCTTCCACCCAGACCGTATGTCTAGCCGTATCCTTGGCATGGGGGATATGCTCACTTTGATTGAGAAAGCTTCTCAGGAATACGATGAGCAAAAAGCCCTTGAAATGGCTGAGAAGATGCGTGAAAACACTTTTGATTTCAATGATTTCATCGATCAGTTGGATCAGGTGCAAAACATGGGGCCGATGGAAGACTTGCTCAAGATGATTCCAGGTATGGCCAACAACCCAGCCCTTCAAAACATGAAGGTAGATGAACGCCAGATTGCTCGTAAACGTGCTATTGTGTCTTCCATGACACCTGAAGAACGTGAAAATCCAGATTTGTTAAATCCAAGCCGTCGTCGTCGTATTGCCGCAGGTTCTGGAAATACTTTTGTAGAAGTCAATAAATTTATCAAAGACTTTAACCAAGCTAAACAACTCATGCAGGGTGTTATGTCTGGGGATATGAACAAAATGATGAAGCAAATGGGAATCAATCCAAACAACCTTCCTAAAAATATGCCAAATATGGGAGGAATGGATATGTCTGCCCTTGAAGGAATGATGGGACAAGGCGGTATGCCTGACCTGTCAGCTCTCGGAGGAGCAGGAATGCCAGATATGAGCCAGATGTTTGGTGGCGGACTAAAAGGTAAAATCGGTGAATTTGCCATGAAACAGTCTATGAAACGCATGGCGAATAAAATGAAGAAAGCTAAGAAGAAACGCAAGTAAGACAAGAGATTGAGCCAAATAAAGCAAATATTATAACAAAATGCATAGTATCAAGGTTTATGTGAATACCTGATATTATGCGTTTTTTGATTTTAATAATTTTGTTAAGACACTTTTATTATGATATACGAAAAAGAGTCTGGGACAAAAGTCTAACCTTAAATATAAAAAGCGAACAAAACAAGTTATCTGACACTCAGAATTCTGTCTTGTTCGCTTTTTTGTCTAACCTATCGATTTTAAAAATTTATAATAAAGAATTCCTAAAATCAAAATCTTTTTGTCCCAGACTCTTAGGTGTATTTAGATTCTTAATCTTTATTTTCGTATGGCAAGATCAAGTTCAAGATGATCCCTGTCTTGGCTGATAGGGCAGTACCTGAAAGGGTAACTGGATCGAGTTTAAGGATAGCACCTCCAAGTCCAAGAACCAACATAGCACTTGCGATGATTAGGTTACGCATTTGAGCGAAATCAACACGTTCTTTGATCAAGACTTTCAAACCGTTGCTGGCTATAACTCCATAGAGTAGGATTGACATCCCACCAAGTACAGTTGACAAAGAGCCTAAAAAAGGAACCATAACGGTTCCTAATATTATTAATTACTTGCTCCAGATGTAGCGTCTGCGCCACCACCGTGACCTCCAGCATCACCTGCATCAGAAGCTCCAGATGTCGCATCTGCTCCGCCATGACCTCCAGCAGGAGCTGCAGCATTTCCACCAACTAAACGTTGACCAGTTGTATTGAGGTACCAGTCAAGCCATGGTTGGAAATTAAAGATAATCTCATTAATTCCAGCATATGAACCATCTGGATAGTACATTGCTTGGTAATTATGGGTATTAATAACACCTTCAGGTGTTCCCGGAACAATTGTACGGACATATTCTTGATCCCCGTTACGCAATACGCCGACAACCCATTCAACGTTTTTCATTCTAGAATCTGGCAATGTACCATGTACTGTTGCTAATCGGTTTCCTGATTGAGCACGTACACGTTTACCAAACATTGTATCTGGATCTTGGTGGGCGTTATTAAAGTATAAGAATTGATTGTTATCATCTGCAAATGTCAATTCAAATGGCATTGCCTTCAAGAACATGTCAATTTGGTTAACCGTTAAGATACCGTGGTCTAATTTAACGTAAGTATCTCCAGAAACAGCTCCTACAAGCTCAGCAGCTTTTTCTACCCATTCAGGATCATCTGGATCAACACCTTGAATTGTAGTTGCGATTGGATTTGTACAATATAAATCTTCTGGTGCAATTGGTTTTGGTTTTTTCAATTTTGAAACGACTCCCACATATTTTACAAAGTTGTCTAAACATGTTTCAAGGAAATTAACAGTTCCTTCATTTGTGATATTTCCATTAACATCAAATGCTTCTTTAGCTTTACCAAGAAGGAATTCATTTCCTGGAAGAGTGTAGGCATTGACACCTGGAGCGTCAAGAATCTTACGAAGGTGAACTTGAGCACGAGAAGTACCTTGGTCGTAGTAAGAAGCTCCCACAATCATGACTGGTTTGTTTTCAAATGGATGAACTTCGTATGATAGCCATTCAAGAACAGATTTTAGGGAAGCTGAGATTGTATGGTTGTGTTCAGGAGTAGCTATAATAACACCATCAGCACGAGTAATTTTGTTATATAAATAACGTAATTGGAAACTTTCGTCCCATTTTTCGTCTTGGTTAAACATTGGAACTTCGTCAATTTCGAGGACTTCTAATTCAAATTTGAGTTTGAAGTGACGACGGATGAATTCTAAGAGTTTACGGTTATATGATTGATCGTAGTTTGATCCTACAAGTCCAACAAATTTCATTCTTTTTGGTCTCCTATCTTACAAATTTTCCCAGTCAAAGTCTTCAGCATCTTTGCGAAGTAGGGCTTGTGCGTTGCGCAATTTTTCTGTAATTTTTACAAAGATACGGAAGTCGTCAAAAGTGGCATCCAGTTTTTTAATAACATCAAGATCTACTAGATCTCCACTTGGATTAAAGGCTTGAAGAGAATGTGAAAGCAAGAATTCATCTGGAAGGACACTTGCTTTAATTTCTGGTGCGTTTAAGATTTGGCGAAGTTGTAATTGGGCGCGTGATGAACCAAGTGTACCGTAAGAAGCACCTGTAATCATAATTGGTTTGTTCAAGAGTGGGTAAATACCATAAGACAACCAAGCAAGAGCGCTCATCAAAATAGCTGGGATAGAGTGGTCGTACTCAGGAGTACCGATAATAACACCATCTGCCTCTTCGATTTTAGCAGCAATTTCCAGAATTTCAGCAGGTACTTGCTTGTCAGCTGGTTTATTGAAGACAGGAATGTCTTTGATTTCAACAAGTTCAATTTCAGCTTTTTCAGCAAAGTGTTTTTGCATGTATTGAAGCAATTGACGGTTTGTAGAACGTTTTGAATTTGTTCCAACAATAGCAATAAGTTTTAACATGAGATTTCCTTTCTCTTTTTACATAATACAATTTTAAAACTCCATTGAAACAGTTGTCTCTATAGAGTAGGAATTCCTGAAGAACAGCTTAGGTGGCCTTCTTTATCGATTAGAATCGCTTCGATTCCCTCCAAACTTTCTACTTGCCAAAGGATAGAAGCAGGTCTTTCTCCAAAGAGTCGAGTTGTCCAGATTTCACCATCAACTGACTTATCAGAGATGATTGTGAGACTAGCGAGTTCTGTTTCAACAGGATATCCTGTCTGACTGTCAAAAATGTGATGGTAATCTTTTCCATCGACTGTCAGGTGACGTTCATAAATGCCTGAAGTCACGACAGATTGATTGACAACGGGGATGGTCATTAAGTGATTTCCCCGAGGATTGGCTGGGTCTTGAATCCCGATTTGCCAAGGCTGATTTCCTCTTGCCTGATTTTTTCCAATAGTCAGGATATTCCCTCCCAGATTAATCAGGGCAGAAGTCACTCCCTCTGCTCTCAGAAATTGGGCAACCTTATCTGCACTATATCCTTTGGCTAGACAACCTAGATCAATCTTCATTCCTTTCTGCTTCAAGAATACAGTAGAAGTAGAAGAATCTAACTCGATATAATGAGGATTGATTAGAGGGAGCACCGATTCAATTTCTTGAGGCTGAGCGACCTTGGCATCTGAAAAACCGATGCGCCAGGTTTGAATTAAGGGACCAATGCTGATGTTGAGATGACTAGAGGGAGCTAGGCTATGCTCTAATCCAAGTGAAATCAGTTCAAACAAATCAGGATGAACTTTGACTGGAGCTATTCCAGCTTGATGATTGATTTCCATCAACTCCGATTCTTGGCTATTGGCATTGAAACGGTATTCAAGCTCTTTAAGCAAATCAAAGGATTTTTGGAGCAAGATATCAGCTTGCTCATCTACTAATGAAATAGTGATAGTAGTCCCCATTAGCCGTTCGGAATGTGAACTAAGAGGCAAGCTACCAACTCCTTTCTCTTATAGAAAATAAGTTGTAATATCAAGCAATCATCTAAATTGAAGCCCTTACATTTTATTTTCATGTTATTAGAATACCATAAAGTTAGACTTTTCACAAATAAAATTTGGAAAAAGTCAAGAAATATGCTCATAAAATTCATGAGGTTTGAAAACAGGATAAATGGGGAATTATTTTTGATAAAAAATGCTGAAATAATAGTAAACCACTTGTAAACGCTAACAGTAAATGGTATACTAGAAGAGTAAATTTAAAATTGAAGGCAGGAAATTTTTTATGAGTAAAATCGTTGTAGTCGGTGCGAACCACGCTGGTACAGCATGTATCAATACCATGTTGGATAATTTTGGAAATGAGAACGAAATCGTTGTGTTCGACCAAAACTCTAACATCTCTTTCCTAGGATGTGGAATGGCTCTTTGGATTGGTGAACAAATTGACGGTGCTGAAGGCTTGTTCTATTCTGATAAAGAAAAATTGGAAGCTAAAGGTGCTAAGGTTTACATGAATTCACCAGTTCTTTCAATCGACTATGATAATAAAGTAGTTACAGCAGAAGTTGAAGGAAAAGAACACAAAGAATCATACGAAAAATTGATTTTCGCTACAGGTTCTACACCAATCTTGCCACCAATCGAAGGTGTTGAAATTGTTAAAGGAAACCGCGAATTTAAAGCAACTCTTGAAAATGTACAATTCGTGAAATTGTACCAAAACGCAGAAGAAGTCATCAATAAACTTGCTGACAAGAGTAAACACCTTGACCGTATCGCTGTTGTTGGTGGTGGTTACATCGGTGTTGAACTTGCTGAAGCTTTTGAGCGTCTTGGAAAAGAAGTTGTCCTTGTTGACATCGTAGACACTGTTTTGAACGGTTACTATGATAAAGACTTCACACAAATGATGGCGAAGAACTTGGAAGACCACAATATCCGCTTGGCACTTGGTCAAACTGTTAAAGCAATCGAAGGTGACGGTAAAGTTGAACGCTTGATTACTGACAAAGAAAGCTTTGACGTGGATATGGTTGTTCTTGCAGTTGGTTTCCGTCCAAACACAGCCCTTGCTGACGGTAAGATTGAACTCTTCCGCAACGGTGCCTTCCTTGTAGATAAGAAACAAGAAACTTCACTTCCTGGTGTATTTGCCGTTGGTGACTGTGCGACTGTTTATGACAACGCTCGTAAAGACACAAGCTACATCGCCCTTGCTTCAAATGCAGTTCGTACTGGTATTGTTGGTGCTTACAACGCTTGTGGACATGAATTGGAAGGAATCGGTGTTCAAGGTTCAAACGGTATCTCAATCTACGGTCTTCACATGGTTTCAACTGGTTTGACTCTTGAAAAAGCGAAAGCTGCTGGTTACAATGCAACTGAAACAGGCTTTAACGATCTTCAAAAACCAGAATTCATGAGACATGATAACCATGAAGTAGCAATCAAGATTGTCTTTGATAAAGATAGTCGTGAAATTCTTGGCGCTCAAATGGTTTCACGCGATTCTGCAATCAGCATGGGAATCCACATGTTCTCTCTTGCGATTCAAGAGCATGTAACAATTGATAAATTGGCATTGACAGACCTCTTCTTCTTGCCACACTTCAACAAACCATACAACTATATCACAATGGCTGCACTTACAGCTGAAAAATAAAATTTGATGAACTATCTGGCCTTAAGTTAAGGTCAGATAGTTTTTTAGCCAAATCTGTACCCATACAATTATGTTTTTTTTATCTTGTGATTCATTCTGTTCTGACTTAAAATGAAATGGTAGCTACCAATACAAATGATGAGGAAAAAGAAATGACTGAAAATCGTTATGAACTAAATAAAAACTTGGCACAGATGCTCAAAGGTGGGGTTATCATGGACGTTCAGAACCCTGAACAGGCCCGTATTGCAGAGGCCGCTGGTGCGGCTGCTGTTATGGCCTTGGAGCGGATTCCAGCAGATATTCGTGCAGCTGGAGGTGTTTCTCGCATGAGTGATCCAAAGATGATTAAGGAAATCCAAGAAGCAGTTAGCATTCCAGTAATGGCCAAGGTCAGAATCGGGCACTTTGTTGAAGCTCAGATTTTAGAGGCCATTGAGATTGACTATATCGATGAGAGTGAAGTTTTATCTCCAGCAGACGACCGTTTCCATGTGGACAAAAAAGAATTCCAAGTTCCTTTTGTCTGTGGTGCTAAGGATTTGGGTGAAGCCTTGCGTCGTATCGCTGAAGGTGCTTCTATGATTCGTACAAAAGGAGAACCAGGGACAGGAGATATCGTCCAAGCTGTTCGTCATATGCGTATGATGAATCAGGAAATTCGCCGTATTCAAAACTTACGTGAGGACGAGCTTTATGTTGCTGCCAAGGACTTGCAAGTCCCTGTAGAATTGGTCCAATATGTTCATGAATATGGAAAATTGCCAGTTGTAAATTTCGCTGCTGGAGGCGTTGCAACGCCAGCAGATGCTGCACTGATGATGCAATTAGGGGCAGAAGGTGTCTTTGTAGGTTCAGGTATTTTCAAGTCAGGAGATCCTGTTAAACGAGCGAGTGCTATTGTTAAGGCTGTGACTAACTTCCGAAATCCTCAAATACTAGCCCAAATCTCTGAAGATTTAGGAGAAGCCATGGTGGGTATTAATGAAAATGAAATCCAAATTCTCATGGCAGAGCGAGGAAAATAGATGAAAATCGGAATATTGGCCTTGCAAGGGGCCTTTGCAGAACATGCAAAAGTGCTAGATCAATTAGGTGTTGAGAGTGTTGAAATCAGAAATCTAGATGATTTTCAGAAACATCAGAGTGACTTGTCAGGTTTGATTTTGCCTGGTGGGGAATCTACAACCATGGGCAAGCTCTTACGAGACCAGGATATGCTGATTCCTATCCGAGAAGCAATTCTATCTGGTTTACCAGCCTTTGGAACCTGTGCAGGCTTAATTTTGCTGGCTAAGGAAATTACTTCTCAGGAAGAAAGCCATCTAGGAACTATGGATATGGTGGTCGAGCGCAATGCCTATGGGCGCCAATTAGGAAGTTTTTACACGGAAGCAGAATGTAAGGGAGTCGGTCAGATTCCAATGACCTTTATCCGTGGTCCAATTATCAGCAGTGTTGGACAGGGTGTAGAAATTTTAGCAAGAGTTGACGATCAAATTGTTGCAGCCCAAGAAAAAAATATGTTGGTAACTTCTTTTCATCCAGAATTGACTGATGATGTGCGCTTACACCAGTACTTTATAAATATGTGTGACAAAAAGATAGTGGAATAAAAAGTGATAAATCAAGTTTTGATTCGCTTTTTCCAAAGAATCATTGTTTAAGTCATCTGACAGTATTCTGTGATTTTAGATTTATTTACGATAAATTAGAAAAGAATGATTGTTTTGACTTAGGGCATAAAGATTATATGCTGAATATGTGTTCAAGTATCTTTTATTGAAAGTATTTTAGAGGATGAAGTTAAAATACTATTCTATACTCCTTAATACTCTTCGACAATCTCTTCAAACCACGTCAGCTTCACCTTGCCGTA